>JAFDDO010000099.1 GCA_019310825.1 Deltaproteobacteria bacterium
CCTCCCTGGCTCCGCTCATTTTTAGGGCAAGCTTGTCGCTGTACCAGTAAGCAAAGAAGTTCATCACAGCGGCCATCACCAGGGCCACGGTCATGCCTGAGCGGCCACCCAGTGCCCCTCCGACGAACAGAAAGAGAGCCGTGAGAGCGGCTAAAAAAATGAATGTTTTAAACATATTGTACATGCTTTCTAATAATCCTCCAGAGCCTTTTGAAAAAGGCTCGAATAAATTGATTCTAGATCAATGGCTCTTCAAAGAATATGTTTATCTTCCAATATGATCATTTCCCTATCTCAAGGCAAGGGGGCAGGTATTTGCAGGCAGCGTCTAATCTTTGCCCTGCATGATGCTGGTAGCCTTTTCCACATCCAGTTTGCTGCCCAAAAAGACCGGCACCCTCTCATGGAGTTCTGAGGGCTTTATGTCCAAAATATTCTGTTCACCATCTGTGGCAGCCCCGCCTGCCTGCTCCAAAATATAGGCCATAGGAGCAACCTCGCACAAAAGGCGCAGCTTGCCCCTTGGCTTTGCAGGGTCTTTTTTGTCAGCCGGGTACATGAATATGCCGCCATATAGGAGGTTTCTGTGGAAGTCAGCCACAAAAGAACCAATATACCTGGCCGCGTATGGTTTCCCCCTTTCATTTTCCTGGCTCTTGAAGTAATTCACTACCCTTTTTGTCTTCTCGTCCCAGTAACTTGTATATGCCTCGTTAACAGAATAGACCTTTCCCCTTTCAGGGATCGTGATATCCTGGTGAGATAGGAGAAATTCTCCTACTGACGGGTCAAGGGTAAAACCATTCACACCCTTGCCTGTTGTATAGACCAGCATTGTGCTGGGACCGTAAATGAAGTAGCCTGCCGCCACTTGTTTCGATCCGCGCCGGAGGAAGTCGTTAAGGGTTACATAGGGCCTGTCACTTACCTTCCGATGGATGGAGAAGATCGTGCCGATGTTGACATTTGCGTCGATGTTGGATGAGCCGTCCAGGGGATCGAAGGTCAGGAGGTAGTCTTCCTGAGGCATGTCTTCCGGGACCGTTATGATATCTGCGTTTTCTTCAGAGGACATGGCACAGACGACACCAGATCGCTCCATCCTATAGATGAGCACGTGGTTTGCGAAGTCATCCAGCTTGCGTACGCGTTCCCCCTGCACATTGATATCACCCGTGAGACCCAGGATGTCCACAAGCCCTGCCTTATTGACTTCTCGAGATATGATCTTCGCCCCGAAGATAAGCTCTTGCAGAAGCCTTGTCAGCCGGCCTGTGGCTGCGGGGGATTCTTTTTGGTGAATCAACAGATGTTCAGTGACAGTAATTCCTAACCCTTTCATTTTTTTACTCCTTTCTGAATAAATATGTCCCCACTTTTATAGTGGCGCATATAATAAATGTCGGTTTATTAACAGAACATATTTTTTCTATTGAAGATTTGTACTTGACGACCACTGGCAATATGCGTTATTCCATTTTATTGAATTAAAGCAAAAAAAGTTTTTATGAGTAGTTTCCGTATTTTTTTAAATTATGATATCATATAAATAGTCCCCTTGGCAAAGCTCAATCCAACCCGCCAAATCTGTTTTCACTATCATAATTATTCAGAGGTGATGGTTTTGGCTATAAAAATAGTCACCTTGCGAACTCTGCGTTCTCTCTGCGGTGGACGGTTACTCATGATCTATATCCTGTTCAGGTGAGCTATGATGCTAATGTTGCATATTTGTCGGATCACAGTAATGTGCCTTGGTAAATAAGTTTATAGGGGGTTAAAATATATGTCTTTGGATGAAATCAAGATTAGCAGAGCTATTTTAAGCCGTTTTATGGCCAAGTTCTCTGACTATCTTGAACTGGATGTTGCAATTGTCGGTGCCGGTCCATCAGGTCTTATGGCGGCCCTGCGTCTTGCCCAAAAAGGACACAAGGTAGCTATTTTTGAGAGGAAACTCAGTATCGGCGGAGGAATGTGGGGCGGCGGCATGATGTTCAACGAGATAGTAGTTCAAGAGCAAGGGGCTGTTATCCTTAAAGAACTCGGCATCTCTATAGAGGATGCAGGAGACGGATATTACACCGCCGACTCTGTAGAATGTACTTCAACATTAACCAGTCTTGCCTGTAAAGCCGGTGCCAGGATTTTCAATCTTATGACCGTAGAGGACGTGATGGTCCGGGAGAACAGGGTCACTGGTCTGGTGATCAATTGGAGTGCCGTGGATATTGCGGGATTCCATGTGGATCCTTTGGCTGTAAGGGCCGGGTATGTTGTAGAGAGCACTGGTCATGATACAGAGGTTCTCAGGGTCGTGCAGAATAAAACAGGCGAAAAGCTTCTCACTGATACAGGGGAAATAATGGGAGAGCGGTCTATGTGGGCAGAAGTTGCCGAGAATACTACGTTGGAAAATACCAAGGAGGCCTTCCCTGGCATCTTTGTCGCCGGCATGGCAGCTAATGCGACCTTTGGGTCGTTTCGCATGGGCCCTATTTTCGGGGGCATGTTATTGTCCGGTGAAAGGGTGGCTGAATTGATAGATGAGAGGCTTGGCTGATTGAGTTTGAAGTGCCTAAAGCGATACAATAATTTCAAAAAAGTTTTACGTCATTTATGTCAAAATCCTCATTAAAAGCCAATAAATACAGCCGCAGAAAGAGGTTCTGCAAAAAGAGGTCCTTGGCATCTGCACAGCCGGCCAAATTTTTACCCGCTGAGCAGCCCAGTCTATTTGCGGATCCAGGAAACCATCCCAGGATAATTCCCCGTCCGGAACACTGTGTCAGCCGGAAAGATATAGATAGGGAGGCATTGAAAGTCCTCTACTGTCTAAAGGACAATGGCTACATAGCCTATCTTGTTGGCGGGAGTGTGAGGGACTTACTTCTTGGCAGGCGTCCAAAGGATTTTGATGTCGGAACTAACGCCAGGCCGGAAGATCTGAAAAAACTCTTTCGTCACAGCCGGATCATAGGCCGGCGTTTCAGGCTGGTTCACGTGTATTTCCGAGGTGGGCAAATAATTGAGGTGTCAACCTTCAGGTGCCGGAGTTATCACGATGACCTGAAATCTGCGGGTGAGGGGATCGGGGATATCCATATCTTTGGTTCTCCTCAGGAGGATGCCTTTCGCAGAGATCTAACTATCAATGGACTTTTTTACAATATCGCAGACTTTAGTATAATTGATTACGTAGGGGGCATGGCAGACCTTAAACAGGGTAATGTCAGGTTTATAGGTAATGATCCGGAACACAGATGTCTGAAGGACCCTGTGAGGATGCTGCGTGCGGTAAGACACGCGGCCAGGACGGGTTTTACAATAGAGACTAATACTTGGGAGAGCCTGCTCAGGCACAGCGACAGGATTCGTCTATGTGCAATTTCGAGGGTAAGGGACGAGTGGCTCAAGGATTTACGTTCCGGATACAGCAGGCCATGGGCCGAGTTTATGATCAAGGCCGGCCTGTTTGCCTCGGTCTTTTCCGGTTATGTTTCAGCTTTTGAGAGCAAGGATAAGGGGTTGGTCCGAAAGCTGCTTTTCGGGCTTCTGGGTCATCTTGATCGTATGGTAAATGATGGTATTGAAGTCAGTGAAGCCCTTATGCTGGCCCTCTTTGCGTACCCTCGGTTATGTGTAACACCAGAGTGGAAAGCTCTCAAGGTTGACCGTCTGAAGTGGCCTACTCATGAAGTGAGATCTTTGTTGGGCGAGGTTCTTACTCCGTATGACTTCAGGAGATCCGTAAGAGACGTGGCAGCTCAGATCCTGGCCAGCCAGTGGAATATCTCCATATGTCTTGCAAAGGGTAAGTGGCCCAAGCGTGTTTGGAACAAGGCCACGTTTCGGGAGTCCATCATGTTTTATGATTTGGTGCAGGAGGCCTTGGGGCAACCGGTTGTTGGTCCTGATCCACATCTCCGTCCGAGACCAAAGCCTTTAAAGAAATTCCGTACTAGGAAGCGGCGTTCTCCAGCTACCAGCCGTTTAATATCGGAATCTGAGGAGATCCACGTATGAAGCTGCGTCAAAATGCCAAAGAGCTGGTCTTGATAGAAGTGGATGGACTTGGACTGATATTTGGAGAGATCAGATACAACCGTCAGACCGAGACGGTTCTTTTTGCTCTGGAAAAGGCGGCTTTTTTTGATCTCTACTTCCCTTGTACCGTGTTATATGATCAGAATCGTGGTCCTGTTGTCCACCCTCATGTTCTCACAGCCATGACTGTCTCCTCTATTCGAATACAGCGGAGCCGGCTATCCTTTTTTGTCTTGGAGTCAGATATTAATCCTAAGCTGATTCAGCAGTATCATGGCCTGGTAGAGGCTGTTTTACTCAAGCAAGGTGTTACCTCACCGGGGAAAGCCACTAAGGATGAGGATAAGGGGCCGGACCAACCTAAGCCGACCGGCGGATCGAAAGTCATTACCCTTAGCGATCGCAAGGAGAAACAATAGGGTCAATGCTCGCTTTTCCGGATATTGATCCGGTAATAATCCGTATTGGTCCAATAGGTATTCACTGGTATGGTCTTATGTACCTGCTCGGTTTCGGAGCAACTTACCTGTTGGTGCGAAAGCAGATTCTTGAAGAGTGTCAAAATGCCCTTTCCGACTCTCAATATCATGGGCCTTCCGCTGCATCTCAATTGAGTCAACTAGAGGGGATTTTATTTTCTCTGATTTTAGGGATCATTTTGGGAGGCAGGTTGGGCTATGTACTATTTTACAACTTTTCCTACTTTCTTGAGCATCCTCTAGAGATATTTGCTGTCTGGCACGGAGGCATGTCCTTTCATGGAGGAGTGGCAGGAGTTGTTTTTTCCGGATGGATATATTGTAAGGGGCATGACTTGGATTTCTGGAAGTGGTCTGATCGCTTTGTGGTCACGGCGCCAGTGGGTCTCGGCCTGGGACGTATGGGGAATTTTATTAACGGGGAGCTGTTTGGCCGTCCTGCGGATGTACCATGGGCCATGATTTTTTCCCAGGGGGGACAGGTGCCCCGGCATCCGTCTCAGCTTTACGAGGCCCTGCTTGAGGGAGTTTTGCTCTTTATCGTCCTGTGGTCTTTGCGTTGCAAAGCTTGGCCATACGGGAGGAAACTGGCCTTTTTTCTGGTCCTCTATGCCATATGTCGTATAGTGGTTGAATTTTTTCGAGAACCGGATCCACAACTGGGCTATGTCTTTTTGAGCTGGGTAACCATGGGGCAGCTATTGAGCCTGGTGTTTCTTGCACTTGGGATAATCCTCTGGTGGGCCAGAGGGAGGAGCGCATAAGCGCTAAGTTATTTTTGCACCGGATGAACTATTAAAAGATGAATATCGAACATCCAACATCGAATGTTGAATGGGAAAAAATGAAGAAACAGACTTAAGACCTGGAAGAAAGGCTGCTAATTATTGTAGGACACGTTATATCAGTATACTTCAGCCTTTAACCTAAATGGCTAACATACAGAAATAGCTATTAAATGTTCGGTATTGGATATTCGTTTTCCATTCGACGTTGGACGTTCATTTTTTAATGTAACCTGTGAACGTTTACAAAATAACTCAGCGCTTATGGGGGAAGAGCGTCAGAGTACTGGCCAATTCTCACAGCGGCCTAAAGCCAGTTCCAGGTTATATGCAACAGTGAGGAGCTTTGCTTCCTCAAAGTGTCCTGCTATTAATTGAAGTCCTATAGGGAGCCCGCTGCTATTTAAGCCGCAGGGTGCAGAAATTCCTGGGATACCTGCTAGATTTGCAGGAATTGTAAAAATATCAGATAGATACATCTGAAGCGTGTCACCTGCTTTTTCTCCAAGCCTAAACGCTGTAGTTGGGGCAACAGGGGCGGCAATCACATCACATTTTTCAAATGCCTTTTTAAAGTCCTGGGTGATAAGAGTCCGAACCTTGGAAGCCTTTTTATAATATGCGTCGTAGTATCCGGCTGAAAGGGAATAGGTCCCTATCATTATCCTTCTCTTGACCTCCGGGCCGAAACCCAGGGACCTGGTCTTTTTATACATATCCATGAGGTTTTTATAGTCCGGGGCACGTAATCCGTACTTAACTCCATCGTAACGTGAGAGATTGGAAGATGCCTCGGCAGGGGCGATAATGTAATATGTGGCAACAGCATACTCTGTGTGAGGAAGGCTTACCTCCACCACTTCGGCTCCCTGAGATTCCAGGGCGGAAATGGCATGCTTAATGGATTTTTCCACCTCCGGGTCAAGGCCTGGAATAAAATATTCCTTGGGAATTCCTAAAGTATAATTCTTAAGACCTGGTATCAGGGAGCCGGTGTAGTCAGGCACGTTTCTGGGTAGAGAGGTGGAGTCCCTGGTATCATGGCCGGATATGACGTTCAACAGCAAAGCGCAATCAGTAACGTTCCTTGAAATGGGTCCTATCTGGTCAAGTGAGGAGGCAAAGGCCACAAGACCGAATCTCGATACCGTGCCGTATGTAGGTTTCAGGCCTACAACACCACAGTATGAGGCCGGCTGACGTATCGATCCGCCTGTATCCGAGCCCAGTGAACCGGCACAGGTTCTGGAAGCAACAGATGCTGCTGAACCACCGCTTGATCCACCAGGTATTCGATCAAGATCCCATGGATTGCGAGTAGGATGATAGGCAGAGTTCTCCGTGGATGATCCCATGGCGAACTCATCCATATTTAATTTGCCCAGCATTACCGCCCCATGGGCCTCGAGTTTTTCCATTATTGTGGCATTATAGGGTGGTACAAAGTTTTCAAGTATTTTAGATCCACAGGTGGTTCTAACCCCTCTGGTACAGATAACATCCTTAATGCCCATAGGAATTCCCGTAAGAGGAGTAAGGTCGTCTGCCTTTTTAAGGCGTTTGTCCGCCTCTTCCGCCTGGGTCAGAGCCTTGTCGGCAGTCACTGTCAGATAGGCCCTGATTTTTGGATCAACTTCATCTATCCTGTTCAGATAGGCCTTTGTGACCTCAACTGCTGAAGCCTCTTTCTTGCTAAGGATATCGTGGAGCTCATATATGCTTAAATCGATTAGACTTGGCATCTTGTATTTCCTTAAAAACCCTGAAATATGATTCCGCTCAAAAAGCCAGAGATGCAAGGCGCGAAATTTTTCAGGAATGAGACGTATTTATCGTACGTCGCAGTGAGTGGAAAATTGAAGCAACGCCGCAGATTGGGTTTTTTCAGCGGAATCATCAGATAATTTTTGGCACCACAAACCTCCCCTCTTTCCGTTCAGGTGCGTTAGAGAGAATTTTTTTAACTGGCAAGGAAGGCTTTACCTCGTCTTCTCTAAAGGCATTTGTAAGTTCCAGTGCATGGGTAGTAGGCTTGACCCGGCTAGTATCCAGCTCTTCTAGTTTGCTTATATATCCTAGTATGTCATTTAGTTGTCTGTTGAAGTTTTCAATTTCGGACGGATCAAAGCTGAGCCGGGCCAATTGGGCCACATGTTCAATTTCAGAGGTAGTTATCTTCACGAACGTATAGTCTCCTTGTAATTACACTGCAAAAAATCTTGAAACATGATTTCAATTGGTGTCCTATAGTATGATATTTTTACATGATTTACAATAAGGCAGAATAAATCCCAATAGCACATGGCTTATTCCCCTTTTCTCCCCAGCTTCATGGGCAGATTTACGATGTACTATAATAAGG
>JAFDDO010000100.1 GCA_019310825.1 Deltaproteobacteria bacterium
TCAACGGAAGTATTTGTTATCAATTGGGGCAAAGGAACCGGGCCAGCGCAATCCGCGAAATCCGTGTCAAAAAAGATAGACTCTGCGAGCTTTCCGTGTGTGTATTGTGCAGGTCTGCGGCTAACTCAGAAAATATTTTCGGATAAAAAAAACCATATATGGTCTATTGAACACACAAGTGTGTCGTGTGACTCGTTGCACATGAAGGAAAATTATATGAGAATATTAAATGATATCATCTCCGATATTACAGAGGACAGTAAAATTAAAGAAATTCATACCTGTATACACTGGACAGCGTTAGTCAGTCGTGGTTGTGGACTGTCCTCCACTTTTCAGAATGATCGCATTCCTCACATGCCGGTCAGAGATGCGGGCGAATTGACTCAAAAAACCGCGTTAGAAGTGGTAGAATATGCTCGATCAGACAATCTCTTGGAGGCATCGATAGGCATGGCGGCCCTGAATTCTTTGATAGAGATCGATGAAGACCGTTGTGTTGAACTTAATGCCTTTGAGATATTGGCAGAAAAAGGAAGAGGCAAAAACGTATGTGTCGTGGGCCACTTCCCATTTATTCCAAGGATGCGAGAATTGGCCAATAAACTATGGGTAATAGAAAAAAGACCCCAGGAAGGGGACCTGTCAGCAGAAGAGGCTGAAAATGTATTGCCTATAGCTGATGTTGTGGCTATTACCGGGACATCATTTATCAATAATACAGTAGATGAATTATTAAGTCTGTGCAGGAAGAGTTTTGTGGTGATGGTGGGAGCGACTTCGCCTTTATCACCTGTACTTTTTGACTACGGAGTTGATATAATTGCCGGTTCAAAAGTAGTTGATCCGCAAAAGGCTATTCGTTGCATCAGCGATGGGGCTACATTTAAACAGATTAGGGGAATAAAGTACCTGATTATGAAAAAATAAAGGGGGATTTAGCTGAAAAAATTCAAATAGTTTAAATAGTTACATCTTTAATTCCTTTAAGGCCTGTTGAAGTTTTTCGTTTACGACTTTTATTTTTCCCAATGTCTCAGGGGGGCCTTCAGAATCGGATCGTTCAATAAGTTCTCTGATTTCCCCTGACATGTCACTGATTGGTTTGATCTGATTTCTTAAATTTGACACCATTACATTAATGGAATCAGCCAGATCATGGACTTCATCCCCTTTCCGAAGTCGTATCTCTTTTTTGAGATCGCCTTTGCCTATTTCAATGAATTCCTTCTCCATCCTATAAAGGGGACCGGCAAAGGAATGGGGAAAGAAAAGGGCCGCAACAACACCCAGAATTAGGCTTGCAGAAAAGCCGGCTATGAGCACAGGAAAGAGAAAATCGAGGAAGTTATTTGCCTTTACGTGAAACATGCGATAAGAATTCCCAACGTTAATGTCGCTGTAAACATAAAAAATGGCGGTTGTGACAAGCAGCGAGGCAAGAACTATTATCCAAATCTTTACAAGCATCCGGAACTGCAGACCTCTCTTTATTGACAAGTTGAAAAATCTTTTGCGCTTGTAGTTCTTTTTATTCGGCATGATATCTCCTTGTTGTGGAAAACGAAACACAAGCAGAGCTATGGGTCGTTCAGAAAATAAATGGTGCAAGATCGCGATAATTATTTCGTGATAGACCTTACGTTCAGTAGCCCTTGTGACAGGTATTGCAGATATCCCTGGTTACCTTCTTTCGAGCAAAATATTTGAAATTAGTGCCATGACTATCATGGCAAGTTACACAGGTGATAATGCCGCCTTTTAGCGTGGGCAAATCGTCTGGAATTGTTGTTGTTTTTTTAGTAGGTACTCCAACAGGGTGAGAGACACCCAAGGCCACTGGGGGATGGCATTGGTAACAGCTATCAATTGTCAGTCGTTTGCCCACAGCTAGCCCAGCACACCTTTTTTTGTCATCAGTGACTGACAGAATATGTGGCTTTTCTACCTTGACCGGTTCCTTTACTTTCTTGTATTCAATAATTACTCTCGAAGGCGCAGAAGTTTTGAGAAATAACCCTAGATCAGAAGCTGCAAGAAAAATATTGACTTTTTCTATTGCCGAATTTCTAACATTCACATTATCCGCATCTATTTGGCCATTATCCGACACTGATGATATCTTTGAGGTATTAAACGTATAATCATCTGATATAGCTCCGTTGCCAAAGATATCCCGGGATTTCACTCTGAAGTGGTAGTCGGTCCCCTTTTTTAGTTTAAAAATGCAGGCCCTATGGTTCTTCATAAATATGCCATCCTCTGCACTTTTTTGGCCATAACGATCTGAGAGCCCATATTCCACCAGGGATGTTGATGGTTCGTCAGTCTCCCACGTGATCAATGTCTCAAGAAATACCCTCTGAACCGGAGGCCATGCTTTGACTTTGGATATTTTTGGAGACCTTTTGTCATCTTTTTTGACATTTTGTAACTTTCCCGGCACAATTCCCCTGAACTCCTGTCTTGCAGTGTTCCCTGACTGGTCTTTAAAGTTCACATTGATATCATAAGTGGCTTGGGAATTAAGATTTTTTAGCAAAATGGTATGTTCAGTAAGGTAATCCGGTTGTCTCAAAATTACAGACTTTGGGATTATGTTTTGATAAGTATCATTTCCTTCCTTAGTAATTTCTTCCTCCAGGTGGCATTTGCCACACTTTTTTTGATCAAATGGGATATGTATATATAAACTAGAAATCCGCCCCTTATAAACTTTCTCGTGACATAACAGACAATCACTTGCAAATTGTTGATTCTGGCAAAAAGGAAAGTGATAGCAAAGGACCCCTGCTATTGTAAGAGTCAATATAATTATGAATCTTTTCCAGCGCATGTAGAGAATGCCCCTTTTTGTAGACATACTCGTTTATTACACCGCAAAAATCCTGAAATATGATTCCGCTCAAAAAGGCCGAGATGCATCCCTTTATAGATAATGCTGAATTGTGAATTGTGAAGGAAGATTTAAAAAACATATACCTTAATTCAACATTCAAAATTCAATATTTATTGTGCGTCGCAGTGACTGAAAATTGAAACAACGCTGTAAATTGGGTTTCTCAGCGGAATCATCCGGTATATTACGAGTCTCATTCTCTACATTTAATCGACAGCAACTGATTCTATCTTTAATAAAATAATTCTGATGGCCTCGTAGAAATTCGGATTAAGTGAATGTTGTCATTTCGACAAACTGATTCCCCCTTTTCAAAGGGGGATTGAGGGGAATTTTTTATCAAGCTCGTCCAGCAATTCCGCTATTGATCTGTCAGTGGACAGTACTATTAAATGGTCCTGATCAAGGTCATCTGTTGGGGCGAACAGTTTTTTTTGTTTCAGATAGATCTCCCACCGCCCGTCTGAAACCTGGGTTTTTATTCGAGCCCTTTTGGTCAAGCGTCCTTTTATTTCATGTTCAGAACAGGTACACAAGATAAAATGGATGTTTGCTTTAGCCTCTCTGGCTAACTCAATGAGTCTAAATCTCTCTTCCTTATCCCAATAAGTGGCATCCAATATCACTGACTCCCCCTGCATAAGACGCTTGCCGGCAAGGCAGGCCAACGCCCTATATGTTGTTAAAGTCTGTTGCCGGCTGTAAATGCCCTGGCCAAAAGGCTCCCAGTGACGTTCATCCGTTGGTATCCCGGCTACAGACTCTTTTCTCACTCTGTCCGAGTTATAAAAAGGAAGTTGATGATTTTTTGCCCAGGCAGATGCAATTGTAGACTTGCCCGTACCAGAAAGACCGAAAAACACATACAGATCAGGGATACCAATGCCTCCGGCATAATTCAACGCTAGGCGGAAGTATTTTAAGGCCTGACGCCTGGCACTTTCTTTTGTGTCACTGTCTATCCCATCGGATGCCCAGGTAAAACAACCGATTTTACCCCTTACATATGCCCTGTAACATTTGTAGAAGTCCTTTAACTCAAGAAGTTGAGCATCCCCAATCTCATCAGAAAATGATCTGACAAAATAGTTGGAAAGCGTTGGAAGACCGTGGTAATCTAGATCCATAGCCAAAAAGGCCACATCCGAGGCAATGTCTCCGCATCTAAAGCGTTCGTTAAACTCGATGCAGTCAAAGATGTAAACAGAGTTATTTGGTAGATCGAAACAGATATTTGCAGAATATAAATCCCCGTGGCCTTCTTTGATTAAGCCTTGTTCTATTCTTGACAGGAACAGAGGTTTATTGCTGTTAATGAAAGACCTGGTGTAATTACAGATATAATTGTAGGCGGCTTCTTCGATGAGATTCCCAACAAAAAATTTAGTCTGATCGAAATTTTCCTCTGTATTTTGACGTATTATGTCTATTGTCCCAAAATTTTTTATTTCCGGTCCTGCGGCTGCTTTTTTGTAAAAGGGCGCCAGTCTATTGACAATCGCACCAATTTCAGCATCGCCTACCATATTTTCAGAAAGAAGGCGAACCATCATGCCTTCTTCAGGCATACGCCGCATAACCACGCACCACTCCATTGGCGCTCCGGTCCCATTAATTTTTATTTGACCATCATCATTGGTGACAGGCCAAACATCCATGTAAATCTCCGCACAAAGCCTGCGGTTCAACCGTAGTTCTTCCAAGCAAAAATGATGTCTCTTTTCTAGTGTTGTAAAATTAAGGAAACCAAAGTCTACAGGCTTTTTGAGCTTATAGACCCTGTCTTTTGCCAGGAATACCCAGGAAATGTGTGTCTGAATCATAAGAACATCATCAACCGGATGTGGATATGATGCTGGATCTAACATTGTTTTCATCCATAAGGGTTTCTTAGACATAGAATTCTCCTGAGTGGGTTTTTCGGCCTTATTATTTTTGAGCCGGAAGTCTGATCTTGATTCTTGAGACCAGCGTGATTATGCTGATTTTAGTTTTATCGGGATATCTTGGTTTTGTCGACCACCATCATAGGAGTCCATTGAAAATGGCAGAGATTAGAAGCGCTATTGAAATCGCTATGGAAAAGGCGGACCGCCTAGGACTTGCTTCCAAGGAAGAGTTAGAGACTGAGAAATGGCTGGATTGTGGCCACCGAATAGTCGCCAGGTATATGCAAGGTGAAATTGAGGAGCTTAAAGCCAGCCTGAGCGATATTTCAGGGAATGAGTTGCCATTGGTATTAAAGGGAGCTACAAAAATACTCTTAAGGAATATCGTTTTACCCAGGGATAAAGAACAGTGGCCGGGCATTAAAAAGGCCTTTAGTGGTTTTGTAGAGCTAAAAGGAAGTCTGGCAAATCAGATTATTCCTCGCATCGAGCAGTTGTTGAAAAGTTATGAGCAGACCCGTGATCAATATTACGAACAGTTAAAAATGCAGATGCAAAACCAGCTCGGTGGAATAAAACAGGCCGTTTCACAGCAGTATGGTACGGCTATAGCCAGCAATATAGATGTTGATTCATTGCCTGAATTTCAAAAGGAGTGGTCTCGGATATCTTTTGAAATCACTGATCAATTTGAGCAACAGTTGATTCCTCTCAAGGAATCCTTAGAGGAACTATAGGTCACAACTCACAAATCATACAGCATATTAATAAGTTAAAATCTTAAACTAATTTATCTTCGTGAATGAGACAAAGCTTCGAGAGCTGCTGGAGAAAATAAGCGCGGGCGATCTATCTGTAAATCAGGGGATAGAGGACCTTAAAAAGCTACCTTTTGAGAATCTGGGCTGGGCCTGCCTTGATCACCACAGATACATAAGAGAGGGTTTTCCAGAGGTCGTTTACGGACCAGGGAAAACATGTGAACAATTAGTGGGCATTATTTCCAAGCTGATTTCTGTTGGCGGGCCGGTTCTTGTGACACGGGTATCAGAGGAACAATCAAAGCGTGTTGTCCAGGCTATACCGGAGATAGAATTTCACCCAATACCCAAATCATTGACCTGGTCGGGAAAAATTTCCAAGCCCAGTCCATCAAATAAAGGAACTGTCCTGGTGATTTCAGCCGGTACTGCTGACCTGCCCGTTGCAGAGGAAGCCTGTCTGACCCTGGGACTTATGGGACATCCTTTTAAACGGATCTACGATGTAGGAGTAGCTGGTATTCACAGACTACTTGATCATCTAGACGAATTGCGTCAGGCCAGTGTCATAATAGCTGTGGCTGGGATGGATGGCGTGTTACCGAGCATCCTTGGAGGCATTGTCAGTGTTCCTGTAGTGGCAGTTCCTTCCAGTACAGGTTATGGGTCCAATTTCCAGGGTCTCGCTCCGTTGCTTACCATGCTTAATTCCTGTGCCACTGGGGTTGCAGTGGTGAATATAGACAACGGCTTTGGCGCAGGAGCCTTTGCAGCCACAGTAAATAGAGCTTGAAGCTATAGGGGTAGGGTAGGGGGGTAATTACGAATCAAGTGGAGGCAGCAATCCTTTAGCCCGCAACTTACGTCGTTTTTCACGTCTTTTACGTCTTCTTTCGATTTCTCTATGCCTTTCGATCTTTTTGTGCCTGGCCATTTGCCCTCCTCATGAGAAAAAATTTAATGAGTCACTCATAAGAGATTGCATGAAATAAGTCAATAGAGCCTCTTACAAAATCACAAAGTTTGAGTATGTAGGCATTGAAGCTGGATTCAGCACTTGCAATGATATTTGCCGTGTCATAAGATGGGTATGTCAACTTTCCCTATTCTCCGCCCTTGAGACAGGGTATAGGGGATTATTTACTGTGTAAGATGTTTTTTGAGTGAGGGAATAATGAAAGTCAAAAATTGGATGGTCAAAGACATAATTACCATAAGCCCTCAGGCCTCCATCAGTGCAGCTGTAGAGCTAATGCACCAGCATTCCATAAGGCATTTGCCTGTTGTAGAAGATGATTCAATGCAAGGTTTGGTTACTGAAAGCAACTTGCGACAATATTTTTTCCCCTCCATGGTTCACGAACTGTCCATTTCAGACGTTATGATAGTGAACCCTATTACCGTGGATCCCAATACCAGTATTGATTCTGCCGCACAGTTAATCCACAAATACAAGATAGGCGGCTTACCTGTTCTTGAAAAAAGACAATTGATTGGAATGCTCACCATTACTGATATACTTGCAGCCTTCATACAGCTCTTTGGGCTTTTGAAGGAGAGTTCACGGCTGGATATCACTCTATCTGAAAAAGGTGGGACGCTTGATGATGTGCTTCGCCTGATTCGTGAGATGGGGGGAAAGGTAATTAGTGTAGGGGTAGAAGCTCTGACATCCAAAAAAAAGATCTATTACATCAGGCTGGAAAAAGGAGAACTGTCCTCTATCGTCCGGGCACTAGAGGATGAAGACCACAAGGTAGTTTCTATACTGGACTGAAATAGCAACGGAATTTGAGCATGGCTCACTATCAAGTCAATAAGACTTTTAAAGAAATAAATGAGAAAATCCGATCCGGAAAAGCAGTTGTAGTTACTGCCGAGGAGATGATCGGCATTGTCCGAAAACATGGGGAAGTTGAGGCAGCAAGAAAGGTAGACGTTGTGACTACTGGTACTTTTTCCCCAATGTGTTCTTCAGGGGCTTTTATCAACCTAGGGCCCTGCGTGCCTGGGATAAAAGCCGCTAAAGTATTGTTTAACGGCGTGCCGGCCTATGCTGGGCTTGCCGCACTGGACGTATATTTAGGGGCTACAGAACCTCGATA
>JAFDDO010000101.1 GCA_019310825.1 Deltaproteobacteria bacterium
GATAGACTCAGGCGCCGTCTGGACCAGAGGCGGAATGAGGTGCATGGTATATCAGAGCACGTAAAGGGTCTGCAGGGTGATCTGAAAGGGCATGAGAAGAAGCTAGAGGAAACCCGGAGTGAATTGGATTCCTTGTCTCACGATGAAAAAGGCATTGAAAGTGTTGTTTCTACTCTGAAAAGCCGTCTTACAGCCACTGTGGGGAAAAGGCATGAAGCAGACTCGGAGCTGGCATCATGCAGAGCCAGGCTTAATGCGCTTAAGACTATTGATGCCTCGGGTGAGGGCTTCAGCAGGGCCACCAACAAGTTGCTCAACTCCGATGTTCCCACACTGGGGGTACTTGCTGATTTTCTGGAAGTAGAGCCGGGCTGGGAAAATTTGGTAGAGATCGCCCTTGGACACGGAATTCAGGCTTTGGTAGTCCCTGACATGGAGGCATGTAATAGGGCACGGTCCTTTCTTAAGGACCAGCCGGCGGGAAGAGCAAGTCTGATTTTAGCCGGCAAGGACCGCTGTGAGGTTGACGAGAAAGGGGATGGCACCCTTCTTGAGTTCGTCAGGGCCAGGCATCCTGTTGAAAAGGTTGTGGCTGATATCATGGTCCATTGGAAGGTGACACCAGATTTGGAGACAGCTTTTAATTTCCGCAATACTGACAATAAAGCCCTTTTTTACATCACCCGGGATGGTGAGATCCTTACTCCATGGGGTGAACTGGTTTTTGGGGACAAAGACAGGGTATCTTCGGGGATACTTGCAAGAAAGGCTGAGGTTTCCACATTAACTGTACGTGAAAAGGAACTTCATGAATCTTACATACAGATCCGTAATGAAGAAGATGAGATAAGCAATAGGCTCTTAAAGACTGAGGCCGAATTCAAGGAAGTTAATGAGAAAAAAAGCCGAGTTATTGAAGACTTTGCCAGTCATAAGAAGGAAATAGATAGTTTGCTCATGGAAATTGAGGCTAAAAAAGAGAGGTCACAACGCATAGATTCGGAGATTGAAGAGGCTGAAGAAGAGATACTTGATTTGGAGGTATCCCTTGAAGGGTTGGAAGAGGCTGTTGAAGTTGCCGTTTCGGCCAGGATTGAAGCTGAGGGCCAGATAAAGGGCCGTGAAGATGCCTTAAGAAAGCAGGAACAGGTGCTTTCCCGCAAGGGAAAGGCCCTTGAGGAATATAGAATAAAAATGGCCCGTGTTCAGACTCAACTTCAGGAAAGGGAACAGGAGCTTGAAAGGCTTGCTGATAGAAAGGACCAGATAGCCAGGGACCGGGAAACTATGTTGGTAGAAAAGCAAAACCTGGGAGTCCAACTTGAGAACAGGGTAGGGTCTCTTAAAAATGTGCGCATGGAGGTTGAGGCTAAGGAGAACAATATCCTGATTGAAAAAAGGCATCTGGAAGAGATCGAAACAAAATACGATCACACCCGGCAGGCTGTTGCCGGATCGCAAGGCAAGGTCAATGAGTTACAGACCCGGCTCAGAGCTATTGAAGAGCGGGCTCATCAAAATGAGCTTGCCCTTTCCGAAGTGGAACAGGGCCTTGTGTATTTGAAAAAAACAGCCAGGGATCGCCACCGGGCCGACATAGAAGAATTTTGTGATAAATGGCGCATTTCTCCATTTTCTCCTGATGAGGCAAAGGAGCGGATTAGTGATATAACCCGCAAGGTAGATCGCCTTGGGTCTGTGAACCTTGCCGCTGTTGAAGAATACAAGGAGCTTGAGGACAGATGGAATTATCTTAATTCCCAGAAAGACGACCTTATCAGCTCCATCGAAGACCTCGAACAGGCCATAAGCAGGATCAATTGTACCTGCAGTATCCGGTTTAAAGAGGCCTTGGACTCAGTGAACGAGAGCCTTTCCAGGGTCTTTCCTTTACTTTTTGAAGGAGGGGCGGCTAAACTGGGTTTGACCTCATCTGACAATATATTGGATTCGGGGATAGACTATTTGATAAAGCTTCCGGGAAAGAGAATTCAGTATCTGAATCTCCTTTCAGGAGGGGAGAAGGCATTGGCTGCAATGGCCCTGATTCTTGCCATTCATTTTATAAAGCCAGGTCCTTTCTGCCTGCTGGATGAAGTAGATGCCGCGCTTGATGAAGCCAATACCGTAAGATTTAACAGGTTCATAAAAAAGATATCAAAGCAGTCCCAGGTAGTGCTTGTTACTCATAACCAGAAGGTGATGGAGATTGCTGATGTCCTTTATGGAGTCACTATGGAGGATAAAGGGGTATCAAGACTGGTTTCGGTAGACCTGGTGGAGAGTCAGGGTATATGATCACGGAGTGACCATACCTTGTCAATCTTTAACAGAGAGGTAAACACAAATGACCAACAAGGGAAACACACAAATCACAAATGTAATGGCCAGGGAAATTTTGGACAGCCGAGGTAATCCCACTGTTGAGGTTGAGGTGAGTTTGGCGTGCGGGGTTACTTCCAGGGCAGGGGTGCCATCGGGGGCGTCTACCGGTTCTCGTGAGGCGCTGGAAATGCGTGACTGCGACGCTGAACGTTTTGGAGGCAAAGGTGTACTCAAGGCAGTGGACCACGTCAACGGAGTTATCAATGATACACTAAAAGGCCGGGAGGTTTGCCATCAGGCGATGATCGATAAGGTGCTCATCGATCTTGACGGTACACCCAACAAGGCCAATCTCGGAGCCAACGCTATCCTGGGCGTGTCCCTGGCCGTATCCAGGGCAGCAGCAATGGCGGCTGGACTTCCTCTTTACCGGTATCTTGGCGGTGCCGGTCCTGGGCGTCTGCCTGTGCCCATGCTCAATATTATGAATGGGGGAGCTCATGCGCGTTGGCAGGGCTCTGATTTTCAGGAGTTTATGGTTTGCCCTTACGGAGCCCGAAGTTTCCGGGAGGCGTTCCGTTGGGCCAGTGAGATATACCATGCATTACGCTCAGTGCTTATGGAAGCAGGCCATCACGTGGGCATTGGTGACGAGGGTGGTTTTGCGCCTAATGTTTCCTCTAACGAGGAACCCCTGGAAGTCATTGTCAAGGGTATCGAGAAGGCCGGTCTCAAGCCGGGTCCTGATGTGGGAATTGCCATGGACCCAGCCTCAAGCGAGTTTTTTAAGGACGGCCAATACAACCTGCGCACAGAAAACCGGACATGCTCTTCCGAAGAGATGGTGGACTACTACGAAAAACTTGTCAACGCATATCCCATCTGCTCGCTGGAAGACGGCCTGGCCGAGGATGACTGGGATGGCTGGCAGATACTCAACCGGCGTCTGGGCGGAGTGATTGAATTGGTGGGAGACGATCTTTTTGTCACGAACGTTAAATACATAGCCAGAGGTATTCGCGAAAACTCTGCCAACTCCGCCCTTATCAAACTCAACCAGATCGGCACCCTGACTGAGACCATTGAAGCGGTAAGGATGTGTCAGCAGGTGGGATGGGGGGCATGCGTCTCACACCGCAGCGGAGAGACCGTGGACAGCTTTATTGCCGACATGACCGTGGCCCTGGATACCGGGCATCTCAAGACCGGCGCACCTGCAAGGGGTGAGCGGGTCGAGAAGTATAACCAGTTGATGCGCATTGAGGAAGACCTGGGTAGCGCTGCCCGGTATGCAGGCAAGGACGCTTTTGTGCGGCCGGTGCGTTTCTGAACCTTGCGAAAATAACGAGGATATTAGAATACCATGCCTGAAAAAAGACCTGTCTGCCTCATAATAATGGACGGCTGGGGCATTGCGCCGGCTGATGAAAGAAATGCCCTGGCAAAGGCCCATACGCCTAATTTTGATAGATATCTATCAAAATTCCCCAATGCTGCTTTAAAGGCACATGGCCTTAATGTCGGACTGCCTGAGGGTAATCAGGGCAATTCGGAAGTCGGCCATCTTAACATCGGCGCCGGCAGAATAATGAAACAGATGCTTGTACGCATTAACAGCGACATCGAGGACGGGAGTTTCTATGAGAATGAGGTCCTTAAAGGTGCTGTTGATCATTGCAAAAAAAACAGATCAAACCTCCACCTTATAGGCCTCATACAGGACCAGGGTGTTCATGCCGTCACCCATCACTGCAATGCTCTGCTTATGCTTTGCAGCAGGATGGATTTTAATAATATTTATGTCCATGTTTTTTCAGATGGACGCGATACTCCGCCCAGGTCCGCAGCAAAATATATAGAAGATCTGGGGGCCGGAATAAATAAGACAGACAGGGGAAAAATCGGCAGCATTATCGGAAGATACTACGCCATGGACCGTGATACGAACTGGGACAGGGTCAAGATCGCATACGACGGCCTCACCAAAACGGCAGGCATAGTCTGTAAGGACTGGAAAGAGGCCATTGAGAACGCTTATGCTGCCAAAGAGACCGATGAGTTTATCAAGCCGAGAATAATCAAAGGGTTTCCAGGAATCAAAGACGGCGACGCAGTGATCAACTTCAACTTCAGGCTCGACCGGGCAAGAGAGATTACCCATGCCTTTACTGATAAGAATTTCAAGGAATTTGAGAGACGTAAACTCGACATAAAATATGTAGGACTTACAGATTACTATGATGATGGTGAGTTTGAAATAGCATTTCCCCCGGTGAGTCATAAGAATATTCTGGGAAAGGTTCTAAGCGATCA
Organism: Deltaproteobacteria bacterium; assembly: GCA_019310825.1. Lineage (GTDB taxonomy): Bacteria > Desulfobacterota > Dissulfuribacteria > Dissulfuribacterales > UBA3076 > UBA3076. The sequence continues at coordinate 4,639 of JAFDDO010000101.1, forward strand.
CGGCCTCAAGCAACTGAGATGTGCCGAGACTGAGAAGTATGCACACGTGACCTTCTTTTTTAACGACTCGGATGAGACTCCCTTCGAAGGTGAGGACAGGGTAATGGTTCACTCTCCCAAGGTAGCAACTTACGATCTGCAACCTGAAATGAGTGCTTATGAGATAAGAGATAAACTCCTGGAGGCTATTGCTGCTGACAAATATGATGTGATTATCTGCAATTTCGCCAATGCCGATATGGTGGGCCACACTGGTGTTTTTAATGCAGCCGTGAAGGCAGGGGAGACTGTGGATGAATGCGTAGGCGTGGTCACTGATGCTGCTCTTGCAAAAGGTGGCGCGGTTATCATAACTGCTGACCACGGTAATGGCGAATGCATGTTGTTGGATGACGGCTCTCCCATGACGGCTCACACAACCAACCCGGTCCCTGGTATTGTCTGTGGTGTTGGTGATGTTGAGCTGATAAAGGATGGCAGGCTTTGTGATCTTGCGCCTACTTTGCTTAAGATACTGGGAATCGAGCAACCTGTGGAGATGACCGGAAGGCCGTTGTTTTAAAATAAGACCTTTGATTTTTCCCAAACACCCTTTCTGCTCTTGACACCCCCAATTTTTCAATGGTAACTAAGTTATTGGCGTTGAGTTTTATGAGGAGAAGAGGGTCCAGACCGCACAATTTGCTTTCCTGCCCCCGGATGTCCCGGAAGTAATTTCTTGTCACCCGTTTCAGGAATTTCTCTCTGCACCTGTAACTTCAGGTGGATAGGCTGAAGGTAGAAGGTTAATAGGGACAAAAGCATGCATGATTACACAAAATTAGGTATTTTGACTGAAGACTGAAGACTTTCAGGGACGAAACTTAGGGCGTTCGATCGTTGCGAACTGCTTGAAATCCTTCAGCCTTCAGCCTTCAGCCTTCAACCTGAACAGTTACCTGTACCTCTCATATATCAAGGAGACTAGAAAAATCGAATGGCAGCGAGCCTGTCTTTTATCATTGTTATAGGGTTGTTGGCGGATTACGCCTTTCGGCGGATTAAGCTTCCTGGCCTGATTGGTATGCTCATAGTGGGCGTCCTTTGCGGGCCGTACGTGCTGAACCTGATGGCACCGGAAATGATGCAGGTTTCAGGCGATTTTCGAAAAATCGCCCTTATTGTCATCCTTCTTCGTGCAGGTTTTGAGCTCCATCGTGACACGCTTCATCGTGTCGGCCGGGCAGCTCTCATTATGAGCTGTGTTCCTGCCGTTTTTGAAATTGTCGGGATCATGCTTGTCGCTCCCAGATGGCTTAACATCAGTTATCTGGACGCCGCGATTCTGGGCGCGATTCTGGGCGCAGTATCTCCCGCCGTAGTTGTTCCTCTAATGATAGACTTTATGGACCGTGGCAGGGGCAACAAAAAAGGCATTCCTACGCTGGTGCTTGCAGCTTCTTCAGTAGATGATGTCTTTGTAATTGTTCTTTTTACCATCTTTCTGGGAATGTACGGAGGAGGGGATGTCAATATTTGGGCTAAACTGGGTGAAATTCCAGTCTCTATCGCTCTTGGTATACTTGTGGGAGTTATCCCCGGGTATTTGCTCTATCGTCTTTTTACCAGATACGACTGGCGTCCTCCAAAAAAGACCTTGATTGTTTTGGGCTTGGCTATCATGCTCACCTGGCTGGAAAAAGAGTGTGAGAGATGGGTACCCATTGCCAGCCTTTTGGGCGTCATGGCCATTGGTTTCATCATCCTGGAAAAGTCCGAAGCAATCGCACACGTCATTTCCCAGAAGCTCAAAAAACTTTGGGTTTTCGCCGAACTGCTCCTCTTTGTTCTTGTGGGCGCTCAGGTCAATGTTCATGTGGCGTGGAAGGCCGGAGCGGCAGGGGTCCTGGTTATCTTGGTAGGCCTCGTCTTCCGAAGCGTTGGAACGTACTTATCACTTCTGGGCACACCGCTCGATTGGAAGGAAAGGCTCTTTTGTGTTGTTGCCTATGTCCCCAAAGCGACAGTCCAGGCCGCTATAGGCGCTGTGCCTCTGGCCGCCGGTGTAGCGTCAGGGGAGGTAATTCTGGCTGTTGCCGTGCTCTCAATTCTTTTGACAGCACCGCTTGGCGCTATCGGGATCAAGGTGTTTGGAGAAAGGGTTCTGGACTACGGAGAACGTTCTGCTTACAGGTTCAAAGACCTTCGGGAAAAGCAGGAACTTCCCCATGTAGGAGAGCGGATACGAAGTAAACAGTTTGGAACGATTTGGAAAATCATTGAAGAAAAAGAAACGTGGATAGAAAAACCGGTCTTGTCCAGCTCTTCATCTCAGGGAGTCAATCTCATACCCGCTATTCAACTGCGATGCTGGAGTGAAGACAGCAGTCCCGGACCTGGCAGAGGAGAAACCATGTCTTGTCGATACAGTAAGGTAGATCCGTCTTTTCATGACCACTGGGAGGTGCTCTATGATTGGTAAAACGTATGGCAATAAACAAAGGCCAAAGAAATCCGAAGGTCATAGCAGCCTACTTAGGTGGCGAATCCGTTACCAGATGAGTGACAAAGCACTTGTTTGTCATGGGCCAACATGGTAATCCAGTAAACCAAAAACAAGGCAAGGAAACACTACTAAAGGATGTCTCAAAAAAGTATATCTCAAAAGAGCCGGTGGACAAAACATGATATACTACATGTGATAGTCATGGTGCTGGCAACTTTATTTTTTTCAGGTAAAGCAGGCTCATTGGCTGAAATCTTTAGGCAAGTGCTTGTTAGTTTCCTCTATGGTTTTGGCATTGTCTATCTCTTTATCGGACTCACAAAGAAGATATTCAAGTACAATCCCACTCGTTTACAGATAATCAAATGGGCTACCAGTCTCGCAGCCCTTGTTGCAGTGTGTCAGTTTGTGCAGCAGGTGTACCAGACCTACCTTGAGGTCCTTAAAGGTCAGGTACCTTAGTAAAGCCGTGCATGCCTGGTTGCGACCAATAACGGGAACTTCAGGG
>JAFDDO010000007.1 GCA_019310825.1 Deltaproteobacteria bacterium
ATTTTGAGAGTTGCGGCAGATAGATGTTTTGCAATCGCCAGAAAGACGGCTTTAGAAATGTGAGAACAGGGAATATTTGCCCTCTTGTGTAAGAAATCCGAATCTGGCATATAGGATTGAGAATGAGTTCGTAAGGCCGATTTTCACCACCCGACAAAAAATGTCGCTAGGTCCAAAGAAAAAACTGAAAAAACCAAAAAAATAACGAGAAAAACACTTGGAGAATACAAAATGAACTTTGAGAGTGGGTCTATCTTAACTCAATTCCGAAGGGTGTATAATTCAATCTCCGTGCTTTTACTCAGCCTGTTTGTCCTTGCCGGTTGCGCAAGTTACGGACATCGTGTTTCCCCTGTCCTCATTCCTGGAACTCAACCTGAATATGTGGAGTTGAAGGGTGTTGAAATGCTGGCCGTGGCGTTTCTTGATAAAAAAATCGCAGAGGAACGGTTTGGTTTTGACGTAAGAGGGTCAGGGCTTTTGCCGGTCCAATTAGTCTTTGATAATCAGGGCATGCAGAAGGTAAGCATAAACTCCGAACAGACATTCCTGATTGATCAAATCGGGCAGGCATGGCCTATTCTTTCAGCAGAGGAAGCCTATCAACGGGTGAAGGGGCATGTCGAACTGGGTGAAACAGCAAAAGGTACTGTGAAACCCGCTGTTTTGCTCGGGGCCGCAGGTGCCCTGGCAGGTTTTGCCGTAGGCATAATTTCAGGACAGGATATAGGTGAAAGTGTGGGCAAAGGCGCTGTCCTTGGAGGTACAGTCGGGGCGTTGGCAGGTGGGACTGCGGCCCATAGCACTGCTTCGGAAAAAATCAGGACTGATCTGGCTCAAAGGACGCTGAGTAACTGGCCTGTTGAACCCGGAGAACTGGCCTATGGATTTCTTTTCTTTCCAGGTCACAAAGAGGCCACATCTGTGCAACAGCTCCGTTTGGCCATTACCATAGGGCAAGAACTACACATTCTGAATTTACTTCTAGCAAATCCCAGTGTGCCGGAACTTTGAGGCCATGCTTATGAATAGCATAATCGTTTACTAAAACAGCAAACTCCATTTACTAATACTCGAATATCGAACAAGGAATTTCGAATCGTAAAGTTTTAGAGATGGATGAATTTCTGCCAGCAGTCTCTACCTTAAGGAGTTTCTTGAAAAATCTCTTCATTGCCCTGAGCTTTTTGGCCTTATTTGTTATCCATGCGCTGGAACTCACCGATCTCGGCCTGGTGGATGTGAATAAAATCGCACATATGCCGTTTTTCGTATAGCTGTGAAGCATGGTTCTTGACTTGCTATGGCTACGGCATTATTTTTTTGTCGATAATTGATGATATCGATGTATTAATTCTTTAATTGGGTCTGAGAGATTATGCAGATAAGGTACTTCGAACCTGACCATGTCAAGGTCCTGGACGAAGCAATATCTATCTCAGAGGATGTAATAAGCAACTACTTCTCCATTTCCAGCGATTACTGGTTAAGGAATCCCTATGAGATCAGGACCCTCAGTGAAGTTAGTTCATGGGAATACCCAGGCGAGGCATTTGCACACCTTGTCCGTTATGGAAAAAAAATAACGCAGAAACAAAGCGGCCGGGACATCCGGAAGTTTTACAGGATTTGTCTACATGATCACAATATTCTGGATCAGACATCCTGTGGGAAAAGAGAGAGACTGTTTCCTTTTCTAATATATGTGATGACCCATGAATTTGTTCACATAATGAGGTTCAGTTGTTTTTTTTGTCATCCTGAAATTGATGACCGTAATGAGGAAGAGCAGAAGGTCCATCTGGCGACTAAGGACATATTGACACCTGTTGGAGTCAGAGGTATGGATGCAGTCCTTGATCGATTTTTTCCACATTCACAGTTGAATAAAAACTGAATATCTATTTATATATTTTATTTGATTATTTGGATTGATTCCATCTGGAAATAATGTTGAGCAAACTGAGCATATGAGTATAATTATTGGAGGTTAGTTTATGCCTATTTATGAGTATGAGTGCGAATCTTGTGGAAAAGTTATAGAGAACTGGCAGAAGTTTTCTGATGCACCACTTGGCACATGTGAATCCTGCGGTGGCAATTTGCACAAACTGATTTCCCATTCCTCCTTTCATCTGAAGGGTAGTGGATGGTATGTAACCGATTATGCAGGGAAAAAGACAGGAATTGCGGATACAAAAAAGTCTGAGCCAAGTCCTGATAAAAAAAGCAAAAAGGATAGCGCTTCTTCTTCCGGCTCACCGTCAAGCAGTTCCTCCGATCCTACTCCCTGATCAATCTATATATGAGGTGGTGGCTTTGAAGGCTGCCACCTCTCTTTTTTTATTCCCGCGCCTTGCCTTCGAACAAAATCTTGAGTTTTGTAAGAACCGCTTAGCCATTAACCTGTGAACGTCTATGTTTTTTGTCATGGTCCTGTTATTGTCGACCGAATAGAAGAAGAGGTGGGCATCCTTCATTTTGTAGTTTACACTTTTTCAACATAAACGGATATCAGCCATTAGCCATTAGCTGTTAGCTATTAGGTAAAAAATTTGTATAAAAACGGACTGTTAAGCTAAAAGCTAATCGCATTGGTCATATTTTTTGAGGTTCGCCATGAAATGTTCGTGGCTGTCCATATCATCTGCCTTTAGAGACAGAAACGATTCAGAATTTGCGCACACGTGCCGGCACCAGCGGTTATTGAAGTTTCATAATAAAATCGGCTTTAGTGCCTTTTTTCTTGTTTTTTCCCTCTTTTTTTATTTATCAGGTTGTGGGCATCGTCATATACCACTACCACTACTACCACCAACAACACCCGTTCGGGAATTGCCTGCAACTCAGCGTCCCTATGAGGTGAATGGACACGTTTACTATCCCTTGCCATCTGCCGAAGGTTTTGTGGAGGAAGGGTATGCATCCTGGTATGGAAAGAAATTTCACGGAAGGCCAACCGCCAGTGGTGAACGATATAATATGTATGCTATAACTGCTGCCCATCGTACGCTACCGATGAATACATATGTAGGGGTACTCAACCTTGAAAATGGCAGGGAAGTCGTAACCAGGATCAGTGATCGAGGGCCTTTTGCCAAGAAGAGGATTATAGATCTCAGCTATGGAGCTGGCAGGAAGCTGGGCCTGATCGGACCTGGGACGGCAAAGGTGAGGATAGAGGCACTGGGAGAGGTTCGGCTAAGTTCCGGGGATTTTGCCGGATTTAAGTCACATCCTGATTTCAGAAGAGGGGAATTTTATGTACAGATAGGGGCATTTTTGGAGCCGGACAAAGCCTATGCCCTGAGGCGAAAAATGACCAGATATTATAAGGATGTGGTTGTTTTTCGCCAACCAAGAGGAGATCAGACCTTTTACAGGGTGCAGGTATTTGCAGCCACCGAGTATAATACAGCCAAGGACTTTGAAACCCGGCTTGAAAGCTCAGGTTTTCCAGAGGCCTTTGTGGTTGCGAGGTGAGGCGGAGAGGCCTGTATCTTGCTTGACACCAGTTTCTATGGGCCGTAATTTAATTAGTAATAATTTGAGCATGATATTGTAGGAGGTAGTATTCTTGAGAAAAAAAATTATGGACCGCAGTTTTGTAAGGAGTCTTGAGAGGGATTCGGGTTTTACCCTGATTGAACTCCTTGTGGTGGTAATTATCATCGGGCTTTTAGCTTCCCTGGTAGCACCCAAGTTTTTCGGAAAACTGGGGGGAAGCAAACAAAAGATTACAAAGGCCCAGATCGAACTCTTTGGCGCTGCTCTTGATGAGTTTCGCCTGGACAACGGTCGTTATCCCAATGCGGAGGAGGGCCTCTTGGCCTTACGGGACAAGCCGGAAGGTCTTGAGAATTGGGCTGGACCTTACCTTCCTAAGGCCGTTCCAAAGGATGCATGGGGGCACGAATATGTCTACAGTTCTCCCGGAGAGCACTATGACTATGATCTTATCAGCTACGGCCGCGACGGAGAACCAGGCGGCGAGGATGAAGACTCAGACATAGTAAGTTGGGAGTGAGGGAATTTGGTGATTTGGTGAATGTTCAAAACGTAGGGTCTTTCCTGGGGTCTTTGGTCAAGAGGAAAGACAAAAACGAACTCCAAAACGCAAGTGCCGATCAGGTTCCTGATGCCGAATCAAATTCAGCAGAGGTGCCGGGGCCGGGATTTCCCCAAATAAGTGCGGCTGATTTTCCTGACAAGCCACCTATGATAAATGGCCTGTCTCCACAGCTCATGCGGCAGTGGCGGGTTGTCACATTATCTATGGATGACTCGGAAGCCAAGGTGGCTATGGCCACGCCCCAGGATCTGTATTTGAGAGAACTCCTTGAAAGTATTTATCAGAAGCCGGTCAGTCCCTTTCTTGCCAGTGAAGAGGATATACTTGCTGCAGTTTACAGATGGTATGAAGCCGATATAGATCTGGGAGGGGAGGAGTCCGAGGACGAATCCCGTACTGTTGATGAGCTATGGGAAGATCCTGAACAACTGCGGGACCTTGCCTCCGAGGCCCCTGTGATACGTCTTGTAAACCATATTATTAGTCAGGCACTTGAGGTAAAGGCTTCAGACATACATTTTGAGCCATTCAGGGATCACTTTAAGGTGAGGTTCCGTATAGATGGAGTCCTTCACGACATTGAGACGGTCGCAAAAAAGCTCCAACCCGCAATTACTTCTCGGCTGAAGCTTATGGCCAAGATGAACATCGCTGAGATGCGTTTGCCTCAGGACGGGCGCATCAAGGTCCGCGAGGGGCAAAGAGAAATAGACATCAGGGTCTCTTCTCTGCCGACCCTCTTTGGGGAGAGTGTAGTGCTGAGGCTCCTTAATCGGGAGGAGGTTCGGCTGGAATTGGAAACTTTGGGGATTTCAGGCGACATATTGAGAGATTTTGAAAAGATCATTTCAATGCCTTATGGATTGGTCCTGGTTACCGGTCCGACCGGCAGCGGGAAGACAACCACTCTTTATGGGGTTATGAACCGAATTAATGCCCCGGATAAGAAGATTATAACAGTAGAAGACCCGGTTGAGTATCAGTTGGATGGGATAAATCAGATCCAAATCCGTCCTAAAATAGGGTTGGGCTTTGCCTCTGCCCTTCGCAACATCCTCAGACAGGATCCGGATGTGATACTTATCGGGGAGATCCGGGACGCTGAGACTGCTGAAATTGCCATACAGTCCGCCCTTACCGGACATCTTGTTTTTTCTACCCTCCACACAAATGATGCTGCAAGCGCCATTACCAGGTTGCAGGAGATGGGCGTTGAGTCTTATCTTTTGTCCTCCTGTCTACTTGCAGTAATGGCCCAGAGGCTGGTCAGGAAGATTTGCCCGCATTGCGGGGCTGCCTACGATCTACCGCCTGGTTTTTTTGAGGAGGTAGTCCATGCCCTTGGGGTGGATAGCACTCAGGCTCCATCCGAGGTCTGGCGGGGTAAGGGTTGCGCTAATTGTGCCAACACGGGATTTTCAGGTCGTACTGGTATATACGAGCTGATCCGAGTGGATGATGAGATAAGGCGACTGATAGTCAAGGGTGCTGATAGTGGGTCAATCCTTTCCAAGGCCAAATCCCTGGGCATGAGGACGCTTCGTCAAGACGGTCTGCAAAAAGTCCTTGCAGGTCAAACAACCTTTGAAGAGGTTATGAGGGTCACTAATTGATTTAGTGATTTAGTGATTTAGTGATTTGGTGATTGCTGGGTATGCCTACTTTTGCTTATGAGGCCCTGGATGTCAGAGGGCAAAAGATTGAAGGGACCGACGAGGCTGCAAGCCAGGATCTCTTGATTTCCATGTTAATCTCCCAGGGCCTTCAACCTGTTAAGGTTAAGAGGTTAAAGCGGTTCTATGCTTTATGGAGCAGGAAAGGGGCCAGGTTCAGCCACGATGATCTCCTCTATTTCACAAGGGAATTGGCTGATCTTCTGGAGGCCGGTGTCCATTTGGAGCGGACTCTGGTTATCGTGGAAGATGCTGCTGAGCAAGAGAATATTCGTGCGCTGATTAATACCATAAGACAGGAGATCCACGGGGGTAAAAAGCTGTCAGAGGCATTATCATCCTATCCGGACATCTTCAACCGCCTCTACATTAATATGGTGCGGGTAGGGGAGTTGGGGGGTGTCCTCCCTGTGGTTCTCAAGAAGCTGGGTGGTTTCATCGAACGTTCAAGAGATATTCGAAAGTTTATTATTACTTCATCGATCTATCCCAGCATTCTGGCCCTTGTGGGCGTCTTGTCCGTCTTTATCCTGGTAACCTTTGTTGTGCCGAAGTTTGGTCAGATCTTTGAGGATCTTAATCAGCCCATGCCCTTGGCCACCAAGTTCATCGTTGGGGCCAGCATGTTTCTACAGTCATGGTGGTGGTTGTTAGGCCTGGTTATTCTTGTGCTTAGTACTGGTTTTTACTCCTACATCAAGTCACCTGAGGGGAGAGCCTGGTGGGATAGGGTGGTGCTTCGTCTGCCCTTGGCCGGTTCCATGTTGCTGAAGATAGAGCTCGGCCGTCTGGCCCGCACTCTGGGCACTTTGCTTGAGAGCGGTGTTCCCATACTCAAAGGTATTTCTCTTTCTGGAGAAGTGGTGTCTAACAGCGTTATACGGAGTGCTGTGGATGATCTGTATAAGGGAGTCCGTCAGGGAAAGAGTCTTAGCCAACTTATGAAACAGACAAAGGTCTTTCCGTCGCTTATGGTACACCTGGTGGCTGTCGGAGAGGAAACAGGGGCTATGGGGTCTATGCTTTTAAAGATTGCAGATGACCTTGAAGAAAGGGTCCAGCACGATACCAAGGTCTATTTATCCCTGGTGGAACCTATAACCATAGTACTGATGGGAATTATTATTGGCGGGATTATCCTGTCTATGCTCCTTGCTATATTTGGTATTAACGATGTGGCTTTATAAAAGATCTGAAAAAACAGAGCCGTTTACAAAACCCAAGATTTTGTTCGAGGGCAAGGCGCGAGGAGGTGAAAAAGCGCAGTGTACTTGGGCGTACATGAGCATTTTTCACCGACGAGTAACGCAGCCATCGGGCAAAGGATTGGTTTTTGCAAGTGGCTCAAAGGGTTTCACGCTTGTAGAGCTTCTTGTAGTGCTTGTACTGATAGGCATTTTTAGTTCTCTGGTTTTTGTGTCTGTTGCCGGCGGGATACTTCGGTCTGAAGAGAATCGTTTTGTTCGGTCCTTTACACAGACCCTGATTCGGGCTAGATCCTCTAGCCTGGGTAGAGGCGAGGCAGTCAGGTTTTTTATTGATGGAGAGAGCAGGACCTTTTGTGTTGAAGGCCTTAAATGGCAGAATATCCCAGAGTCCATAAAGGTAGAAGGCGAGGGAGTGGGGGAAGTGGAACCAGGTGTTCATGCAGTGACCTTTTATCCTGATGGAAGTTCAAGCGGTGGGGAAATTGACCTCAAATGGGAAGGAGGTCGTATGGACCGGATAGTGATAGACAAGTTCCTGGGGCTGATACGCATGGAGCGCATTTTATCGTGACAATCACCAAATCCTCATCAGGCTTCACCCTCATAGAGGTCCTGGTTTCTACGGCAATAATGGGTATTGCGCTTGGAGTGTTGCTCTCGGGCTTTGCGCAGGGACACAGGCAGGCCTTTAGGGGCGATATGGCCAGAGAGGCAGCGTATATAGCAGGGTCTGTGCTTTATGGATTATCCCATGAGCTTGAATCCCTGTCTTCAATTGAGGAGGAGGTAGAAGACCATCCCGGGTGGAGCTATAAGGTAGAGGTTCGGGACCTGGTTTTGAAGATAACAGCCCAGGACCAGGAAGAGAAAGAGATGGAAATCCCTGAGCTTAAGGAGCTTGTTCTTACCATACAACCTTCATATAATGCTCATCCTTTTGTATTGACTAGCTGGATACCGGCAGAGCAGATATGATTCCGCTGAAAATACCACATCTGCTGCGTTGCTTCGATTTCCTCGTCATTGCGACGTACGCTAAGTACGCCTCATTTCCCGGAAATCTCGCGCCTTGTATCTGAGGCATTTTGAGCGAAATCATATTTCAGGACTTTTTGTATGTAGTAATAATGTAAAATAATTAGATATGAGAAAAAAAACAATCACCAAATTTTCCTCAGGCTTCACACTTCTTGAACTCTTGATTTCCGTCTCTCTTATTGCTGTTTTGGTTCTTATTCTTTCCATGTCTGTTCGTACAGGACTGAGGGCCTACAGCAGGGGGAAAGAGATCAACGAACGTCTGATAGCTGTATCCGCTATTGAAGGACTTTTGGGCAGACAGCTCAGGGCTGTGGTGAGGGAGGATGGATCTGATTTCAAGGATTTTTCTGAGTTTCATGGGGAAGAGAGCGAGTTCTCCTTTGTGACTACCCACGTGCCACTGGGCTCTCAGGCAGGTGGTCTTTTCAAGGTGGTTTATCGTTTTAATGAGAGAGGAAAAGAACTTATCTATGCTCAAAAGGTAATCACAAGGCCCGAAGATCTGAAAGAGGCTCTCCCTGACAGAATAGATCCGGAAGATAAAGAGGACCTGATGGAACAGGGCTGGGGCCTTTCGATCGTAAATGGGATAGATTCTCTAGCCTTTACATATCAGGGTACATCTCAGAGTACATCGCAGGATGAATCCGCCCCTGAGGATTGGCAAGATGACTGGAATCAAAAGGGCAAGGTGCCTGAGGCAGTAGCCATGAGCTTGGCTCTTTCCGATGACGGCGAGGAGCCGGCAACCACCTGGCGTATTTTCTATACAAATCCTTTTATTCTGGTAAGCGCAAAGTGAATGAACAGAAAGGTACGGTTCTTGTATTGGTCCTGTGGGTGTTGACCTTGCTTACACTGGTCGGCGGTTTCTATGCGGTTGAGGCCAGAATCCGCAGGAACCTAGGACAATATGCCTGGGATGCTTTACAGGGCCGAGAGGCTGCGAGGTCTTTACTGCTTCTTGCAGAGAGCAAGCTGTCTCCTCCCGAAACCGATAGGGAGGAAGAAGAGGTTGGTCTTTTTGCAGATGGGAGTGTGTATAAAGTGAGATTTGGAGGCAGAGAGGTCTGTTTTGCCCTGGAAGACGAGAATGGAAAGCTCGATCTTAATAATAGTTCGGAGGATCAGATCAGGGATGTAGTGAGGGCAATTCTGGGAGAAGAGGAGCTTGAAGCTGCAGATACTATGGTGGATGGTATTTTGGATTGGAAAGATTCTGATAAGCTGGTGAGGCTGAACGGTGCAGAGGATGATGTCTATCAGGACAGATCTCCGCGATACTATCCTGCTAATGGTCCATTCCATTTATTGGATGAACTGCTTTTGGTAAATGGTGTTGGTCAGGAGGCGTTTTACGGGCCTATTAGCTGGTCATCCCAGGAGGAAGACGAAGACAGTGAGGTCGTGTGGCAGGGCGGTCTTTGGAATTTATTCACAGTTTACAACAAATCCGGCACTGTAAATAGGAAATGTGCACCCTTACCTCTTGAGGAAATTCTAGGTGCCGAACTTGGTGATAATTCTACATCAACCCGTGAGGTAGTGTGTCTCAGGGTTTGGTTTGGCGGCCGTATATACCAGGTTTACTGGAATCCTCAGCCTGGGGCAGGGGGGTCCGAGATCAAGCATTGGACTGAAGCAATTACTCTGGGAAGCAAAGGCTCAAGGTGATCAGAGAACGGGAAATAGTAGGTATTTATCTGGACGAGTCCAAGCTTGATGTCTTCTGTCTTAAGAAACAGCTTGGTAAATGGTCTTCTGTTGAACTGCCCTATACGTTTGATGATACCGGGCGTTCCCTGGCAGAACATGTAAAAGGCGTACTTAAGGCTATTCGTCCATCGCGAAGGCGCAGAATATGTCTGGCCATTCCTCGTAAGAATCTGTTTTTGAGGGAGTTAAGCTTTCCTCAGTTGGAACTGGACGAGGCGGCAAATGCAGTCCGTATGGGCATAGGGCTTCACATACATCTGAAACCGGATGAGATATACCATGATCAATGGGTCTTCAAGCGTGGAGATGAGACCGTAGTGCTTTTGGCCTATATACCAAGAAGTTTTCTGGATCCAATACTCAGGGCTGTTCGTGAGACAGGCCATGGCAAATCGCTTGGTCCTATATCACCCGCGACTTTGGGGCTGGATATCCTGTTGCGCAGCAGTGCAGAAGCCTCTCTTCCATGCGTCAGCCTTGGCCGGCAGGGAGACGGATGGATTGTTTCTCTCCACGGTGTTTATGGATGGGAAGGCTCACATTCCGTATCAATTTCAGGTGAAGAGGATGTCTCGATGGGCCTGCAAAAGCTTGCTCAACATCTCCCTTCTCCCTTCTCCAGGATCGCAATGCCCCCTGTCTATGCAGTAGGATATTCAGATGCAGCGATTCTGGATCCTTCTTCCAAAGATCCATGTTATGCCATAAAGGACCTTGCGAATATTTGTGGACAGGAGGGCAAGGTCACCTGGGGGTTATGCGCTGCTTCACTGGGACTGAGTTCTTATCCTTCAATTTTTTTCCAAGAAGGTGTTCGTCGTAAACCTTTCCGTTTGCGTGTAAAACCGTATCAATTTGTGGTTGGGGCTGCTGCTGCGGCAATGATATTGGCTACAGGTGTGCAGGGTTTAAAGTTCCAAAAGCGTGTTAACTCTGTTCATAAGATAGAACAGGGGGTTGAAGAGCTACAAGAACGTCTGTCACCTATGCTAAATATCCAGAAGCAGTTGGAACAAATTGAAAATAAGCTCAAGGACTTGAGAGATTTCGGGGTTGAGAAGCCCTCTGAACTGAAGGTTTTAAAGGCCGTAGCTGAGCTTACGCCTCCACAGACCTGGATAAAGAACTTTAATATTAAAAAAGGTAAGCTAAAAGTTACAGCCGAGGGTGGTTCAGCAGTAAAGACCATGGGAAATTGGCGTCAGAGTCCTCTTTTTTCAGAGGTCAAACTTATATCTCCAGTCACAAAGGACAGGCAGCAAAGGGAACGTTTTACAGTGGAGATGAAGCTGGTCAGCGGAAAAGGAGGGGCGAGTAGTGGGAATTAGTCGTCAGCTATCCAGTAAAAGAAGTCCCTTATTACGTTATGGTTTATTGGTAATAGGGCTTATACTTTGGTACAGTTTGGTATGGGTCCCGTTGTCCGGCAAAATCGAGAAGTTAGATAGCAGGCTTGAGATCCAGGAGACGAAAATTGGGCGTTTGAAGCGAGACATTAAACGCCATCGTGGTGTAGATCAACGCGTTATGAAGTCGGAGCAGAGACTCGCGACTACTGTAAAGGCGCTTATGCCCGGGGATACCCCCCAGCTTGTAGCATCCAATTTACAAGACTTTTTGCTCAAAATGGCCGCTGAAGCTGACCTTCAGGTAATTACTTATAAAACAGGTCGGGTTAGCAAATGGAGAGGTTATCAACTAGCTGTAGCTACTTTTAGTGCTAAGACAGATATTAGGAAACTGGTCAAGTTTTTGAAATTATTGGACGATGATCGTAGGATATTTCGAATACAGAGTATTAGTGCGGTCAAGGTAAAAGGGCGGAATCCACATCTTAGGGTTAACTTTGAAGTGGAAGCTCTTTTTATGAAAGCTGCTTAAGGGGTAAGGCCAAGATGAGAATGCAGGATCGGAAATGGATAGTCTGGAGCTTGGTTGTCATATGTTTTTTGGGATCCATTCAAGGCTTGGCGTTTGCCCAGGATCCCATCATGCAGGAGACCCCGTCAGACGAAGGTGAAAATGCCCTACCTGATTCTAATGCGGTTGTAGTAAAGTCTCCCTTTTCCGGAGCCAAAGCTGATGAACGTCGTCAAATGGACATTACTTTGGATAATATGGACATATATCCTGTCTTGGATCAGGTCCTAGGGCGCATTTTGGAGCTTAACTATGTTGTAGATCCAGCCATTAAGGGGACGATTTCACTCAATATCAAGGGCAGATATACCAAGAGTGAATTCCTTGATCTCTTCAATTCCATATTACAGATACACGGCCTGGCAATAACCCGAGGCGCTCATGACCTCTATAAGGTGGTACGGAAGGCCAGCAGTGCCAGAACAGGGTCAGAAGTGGTAAATGCCGGGGAACAGGTACCCAGTCCGGGAGACGTAATCAGTGTCTTTCAGCTCCAGTATCTCTCGGCAGCCCATGTAATCGCAAATCTCAGGAATTTTATCTCTCCTGGGGCGGTCATTGTGGCTGAGCCAAGCTCCAATGCCGTTCTTTTGGTGGATACTGCAGAAAATGTGGCCAAGTTGTCCAAGATATTGGCTTTAATGGACACGGATCTTTTTAAGGATATACATTGGCGTTTCTATTCTCTGGAGTATACAGATGTGGATGATCTGTCGAAAGACCTTGATAAGATATTCAAGACAAAAGGGCTTTATATGAAGCAGGGTATTGATCCTGGCGGTCTCCAGATTATGCCTTTAAAGACCATCAACGCAATACTTGTGGTGACCAGGTGGGAGGAAGTCCTGGATGTGGTAGGCCACTGGGTGACCCAACTGGATCAGGAGATATCAGCGAAGGGAACCCAGGTCTATGTATATTTTGTCCAGAACGGCAAGGCTGCAGATATCGCCGACCTTCTTCGGCAGCTCTACGGAGGAAAGCCATCAGAGCGTAAAGGCAAGAAAGATGTCATTGTGGAAAGGGAAAAAAAGCCTACACAGCAGCAAGCTGTGCCGCATACCGGGGAGTTGGCCGAAGAGGTGGAAATCATTGCAGACGAAGTCAACAATGCCATACTCATCAAGGCCACGCAGAGAGATTATGCCATCCTTTCAGGGGTGCTGAAAGAGATCGACGTTGTTCCTCGGCAGGTCCTGATCGACGTATTGATTGTAGAAGTTACTCTTGATAATGAGCTTCAGTATGGGGTGCAATGGTTTCTCAAGGCTCGCGGAATCAATACCGGAGGGGAGGATATGACTGCTGACATCGGGCTGAATAAACCTGAATTCAGTCTTGCAGAAGGTGGTATGCTCGGCAGCGGCCTTGCCGGCTTTTCCTCGGCCCTTTTCTCTGGCGGAGACCTGAGGGCACTCATAAACCTGTTGGCCTCGGAGACAGAAGCCAACATCGTTTCCGCTCCCAATATACTTGCTGTAGATAACCACGAGTCGACAATCGAAGTGACTCGAGACGAACCAACTGTATCCAGCTCACAGACGACTGATGTGGGCGCTATAACGCAGACAATTCAGTATCGCAGTGTTGGTATAATATTGAATGTAACGCCCTTGATCAACGAAAGCGGGCTCGTGACTTTGGAGATTTCACAAGAGGTGAGTAATCTCCTCGCTCAAACGACTGTAGAGGGCATTCCTTCTCCAGTTTTTCAGACCCGCAAGGCCACGACAAACCTCGTAGTACAAGATAGCCACACAATATTAATTGGTGGCTTAATGCAGACAGAGCAAGAGAACGTCCATACTGGTATCCCCTTTCTCAAAAACTTGCCGATCTTGGGGTATCTGTTTGGAAGCAAAGGCTACGCAACCATGAAGACAGAGCTTTTGTTTTTCATTACACCCCATGTAATCCACACAAAGGAACAAGCTGACGCCCTTACCCTGGAGTTCTCTCAGAAGGTGAAATCCCTCAGGACAATATTAGAGCAAAGAGACGTGCTTGATAAGGAAGGGGATGTGGTGAAGACGGAGGACTGATGCCGGCAGACAACACACATAATAGAGCTTCTTATGGGAAGAGGTCAAATGCCTCAGTATTCAGGCCCGGTGATTCTATGAAGTGCTGGGGGGTCTTGTTAGTGACCGCCTTGTACATTTTAATTTCGGGATTGTCGCAATGCCTTGAACCTAATGCTGCCCATGCCAAGGAATCTCAGGTTGAGCTTGGTTCCTATGAAGTCATTATCAGCAAGGACCCTTTTGATCCTGAGCGAGGCAAGAGTCAATCTTTACTCTCAGCAGCTGAGGGAGATTTGAAAGACCGGTGCCAGGTCTATGGTACTATTATTACTGGAGAAATGCGACAGGCCTTCCTTATGGTTGCAACTTCAAAGTCTGCCTCAGGCCCGTACAAAAAAGTGGTTAAGGGATCTCAAAAAAATTTGCGTACTGTAACTGTTGGGGACCTTGTTGATGGCTGGCGTGTAGAGGATATAACAGCTCAAGGTGTTAAGTTTGAATCGGATGGAGAATATGTTGAAGTTGGTATATTTGATGAGGTCAAGAAAGAGAGAAAGGCCACAGCTCCGGTTGCCTTACAAACTCCCCATCTAAAGCCACAGGTTAGCCAAGCGCCTCAATCAACACCAGCAAAAAGGCCTTCCACCAGCAAGCCGGATTCTCGTTCTCCCAAAAAGCCTAGGAAAAGGACTTCAAAGCACCCGGAGATGCTTGGTCCTGCCAAGACCTCAACTAGTTCTGTATCTCAGGCAGGGACAGGGGAGACAGAGGGTGCCTCCAGCCAGCCGAAGTTTTTAACTCCGCCAGCAGCACCTTCGGGTAATCCTTTCCTGGAGCTTATAAAAAAGACAAGGGGAAAGTAATTGTTGCGTACGATCAGACGGACTTGTGATCCATTTGTTTTAAGGCGTTGTTTTACTTGCTTTTGATTTCCCTGAAGCACGCCTCAATATTTTCAGGGTTTTCCCCTTGAAATACTGAAGCAGATCCTTCAGACAGACACTTCCTTATCAGGTTGCTGAGCACCTTTTTTGGACCAAGCTCAATAAAGTTAGATATCCCGTCCTGGTCCATGTTGATTACAATCTCATACCATCTGACAGGCGAGCAGATCTGTTTTTTCATGAGGTCCTTGATTTTTTCCGGGTCTGATTCCGGCTTTGCCGTGACATTGCTGTAAATTGGGATTCTGGGTTTGTAAAAAGAAATTTTGTCCAAGATTTCAGAAAAGCGCTTTGATGCCTCATCCATAAGGGGGCTGTGATAGGCACCGGAAACCTTCAGGGGAATCGCCCTTGCTCCTCTAGTCTTAGCTTCCTCGCACAAATCGTCAATCAGACCCGTTTCCCCAGTGAATACGATCTGCTCCGGAGAATTGTGATTAGCCAGGACCAGGATGCCTTTTTTAGCCAAGGGCGCGATCAATTCCTCTAGTTCTTTCCTGCTGAGACCGATTACGGCAGCCATGGCCCCTGGGTTTTTATCCCCTACCTCCTTCATAAGGCAGCCCCTGGTATGGACCAGCTTGAATGTGTCTTCAAGGCTAATGATCTCGGCGGCCCACAGTGCCGGATACTCTCCCAGACTGTGTCCTGCTACCGCTGCTGCCTTTAATCCATTATTCCTGGCGGCCATACAGCAAATGACCTCTACAGCTGTGAGACAGGGCTGAAGATTTTCAACCTGGGTGAGTTCTTCCATGGGTCCTTCAATGCAGAGCTTCTTCAGGGGAAGCCCTGTCAACTCTTCTGCCACAGAAAAAACATAGGCCGCATCAGACACTGTTTCCAATAAGGCCTTGCCCATTCCAACATATTGAGAACCCTGCCCTGGAAAAACAAAGGCCAGATTACTTTTCATTATTAGAAGTCCTCCACGTATTAAACAAACTTATCCACCTATGCTGGACATACTCCGGGTGCAAGATAGTTTTTCTTTATTCGAAAATTTTAATCCTTTTGGTTTTTTTAATATGGCCCGGCGGAAAAAAAGAGCCAGCTCCTCTGTGTTTAGTCCTTGTCGCAAGGCCCTTTTGACATCTACCTCCTCGTCAGAGAACAGACATAATCGAAGACGTCCCTCTGCAGTGAGGCGCAGGCGGTTACAACTTTCGCAGAAACGGTGGCTTAACGCGCCGATAAATCCCACACTTCCCTGGGCCTTATCCAGCGCATATTCCCTTGCCGGTCCGGCATTTTGCGATTTGGGCAATGGGCGCAGTTTTCCAAATGCGTGCTCTACCTGATTTCTGACCTTATCACAACTGACAAATCTGGCAGGATTCCAAAAAATATCATGGCCGACAGGCATGAACTCTATAAAACGAACCTGTACGGGATATTTCAAGCTCAGTCCTGCAATGGCTGTTATTTCATTGTCATTTATGCCTTTCATGATCACTGAGTTGATTTTTATCGGGGAAAATCCCTTTTCCAGGGCCTTTTCTATGCCCCGCCACACCTGCTCAAATAGATTGAAGCCGGTAATATAGGCAAATCGTTCCGGATTCATGGAATCAAGGCTGATGTTAATATGCCTGATACCTGCCTTGAATAGGGCATCTGCATACTTTTCCAGCAGGACACCATTTGTGGTGATACAGATTTCTTCAAGCCCGTCTATCTCAGTCAGCCTTTCTACAAGGCTTATTAATTCCCGTCGGACCAATGGTTCGCCACCTGTAAGGCGTACTTTTGTGACACCAATAGCCGCGAGGGTGCGGCAAATTTTAAGAATTTCTTCAAAGGTGAGGATTGAATCATGAGGCAACCAGGAGAAGTTAATCTGAGGCATGCAGTACTGACATCGTAGATTACATCTGTCTGTTACTGAGAGCCTGAGATAGGTCAATTGCCTGCCGTATCGATCACTCAGGATATTTTTTTCTTTTTTCACCGGATCAGCTAGGCCTTTTTTCTTTTGATCTTGGCCCCTACTGCTGCAAGCTTCTGTTCCAGGTGTTCATACCCGCGATCCAGGTGGTAAACTCTGGATATTATTGTAGTCCCCTTGGCTGCAAGGCCGGCCAGCACCAGAGAGGCGCTGGCCCTGAGATCAGTGGCCATTACAGGGGCGCTGTTTAATCCCTTTACACCTTTGATGATGGCGCTCCTGCCTTCAACCTTTATATCAGCTCCAAGCCGTCTTAACTCGGCAACGTGCATGAAACGGTTTTCAAATATGGTTTCAGTGATCACACTGAGGCCACCAGCCAGGGCCATCAGCACCATGATCTGGGCCTGCAGATCAGTCGGGAAACCAGGATATGGCAGAGTCGTAATATCCACACTATGCAGAGCGCCTTTTTTCCTGACGGAAATTCCGGCATTATCTCCTTCAATCTGAAGCCCGGTGCTCCTGAGTTTGGATATGACCGCTTCCAGATGATCTGCTAAAATGTTTTCAATTATCAGTTCTCCGCCGGCTGCACCCACGGCCATCATGTACGTGCCGGCCTCTATGCGATCCGGGATTATTTTCCAGTCAACGGGTCTTAGTTTCCTGACGCCTTCTATCTTGATGGTATCTGAACCAAGGCCTTTGATTTTTGCCTCCATTTGGTTGAGCATCCGCCCCAGGGCAAGCACCTCCGGTTCCCTTGCAGCATTTCCCAGTACAGTTGTCCCTTTGGCAAGAACCGCTGCCATCATCAGGTTTTCCGTACCTGTCACAGATGGCGTGTCAAAGTAGATATGCGCTCCATTCAGTCTACCTGCCCTTGCCTCTATATAGCCCTCTTTGAGACGGAGCTTGGCCCCCATGAGCTCAAGGCCCTTTAAATGAAGATTTATGGGACGGGCACCGATGGCACAGCCTCCGGGAAGGGAGACACGGGCCTTTCCAATACGGGACATAAGAGGTCCCAGCACCAGAATTGAGGCCCTCATTTTGCGCACTAAGTCGTAGGGGGCTTCGTGGTCAGAGAGTCCTGAGGAGTCTATGCTTAAGACATCAGAGTCATTATTTGCGCTATAATCTACGATAACGCCCAAGTCAGTCAGCAGATCAGTGAAAGTCCTTATGTCAACAAGCCTGGGGATATTTTGTAGCCTGAAGGTGCCGCCAGTGAGGAGCGTTGCCGCAAGAATGGGCAGGGCCGCGTTTTTGGCCCCGCTAATCCTGATGGTGCCCTTGAGCGTGTGCCTACCTTCAATGACCAGTTGATCCATGAGGAAACCAATTAAGGTAGAAGGTAGAAGACTGAAGGCTGAAGTATGTCAGCCCTATCACCTTCCACCTTCAGCCTTCTACCTATCTAGGTGCTTTGCCCTTGTGCCATAAATACACCACAGGGCTGGCTACGAATACTGAGGAATAGGTCCCAACCAGCACTCCCAATAGCAGAGTAAAGGCAAAGTCATGTATTACGACACCACCAAATACAAAGATGCACAAGACCACCATCATCGTGGTCAGAGACGTAATAATTGTCCTGCTCAACATCTCGTTGATGCTTCGATTTATGATCTCGGCAAAAGGCAATTTTTTGTAACGTTTAATATTTTCTCTGATTCTATCAAAGACGACTACGGTATCAGTGAGGGAATAGCCACCAAGCGTCAGAAGAGCGGTTATTGTAAGGAGTGTTATTTCCTTGTTCAGGATAAATAGAATGCCAAGTACTACCAACACGTCATGTAAGGTGGCAGCAGTAGCTGCTACTCCAAAGCTCAAATTGAATCTGAAGGCCAGGTAACAGATTATGCCCGCAAATGATATTAATATTGCTATTAGTGCCTTACGCCTCAGTTCCTTGCTCACGGTTGAACCGATCTCTGCCTTGCTTTCTATTACAAAACTGGTCTCAGAAAGACCTTCTTTCAAGCTGTTGGTTATACTGGTCTCTATGTCTCCCACAGTAGCGACTGATTTTTTGACGCGTACGATTAAGACGTGTTCCCCTGGCACTTCTTGAAGGGAGTAACCCTCGACACCTTTTTTTGTCAGGGCCTTTCTTACCTTGTCCAGGGTAAAGGGTTTGTCCGCACGGTACTGGACCATGGTTCCTCCGGAAAAGTCTACGCCCAGATTGGCTGCCCCTCTTACGATCTGTATGAAGCCTGCGAGACCTATAGTTACCAGGATCACTGACAGTACGAAGGCGAAATTCCTGCGTCCTATAAAGTCCAGGCTGGTTTTCTTGATTAACTGGAGAAATCTCAGGTTAGTCAGGGCATGCTTGGACAGTAGCCCATCATATACCATCCTGGTTCCAAAGATGGCAGTAAAGAGGTTGATGACAATACCGGCGGACAGGGTGACGGCAAAGCCCTTGATTGGGCCGGTTCCAAACAGGAACAGTGCTATGGCGGTTATAAGAGTAGTAACATGGGCGTCTACGATGGTCCAGAATGCCTTGTCATAACCCCCGTCAATAAATGCCTTGAGGGGTTTTCCGAGGGCCCTTTCTTCCCGCATGCGCTCAAAGATCAGCACGTTGGAGTCAACCCCCATGCCAATGATGAGTATGATGCCGGCTATGCCGGGAAGGGTCAGCGTGGCCTGAAAAAGCGCCAGAACAGCCATAAGAAAGAGCAGGTTCAGGAACATAGCTATGTTCGCTATGAAACCTGAAAACGTGTAATATATGACCATGAAGACAAGCACAATAGCTGCTCCGAGCAGACCCGAATACAGGCCGTGCTGTATGGAATCATGGCCAAGAGACGGACCTACCGTGACGTTTTGAATAATGCTGATCGGCGCGGGCAGAGCCCCGGCTCTTAGCACAATGGCAAGGTCAGATGCCTCTTCGGGAGTGAACGAGCCGGTGATCTGGGCATGCCCTCCTCCTATACGTTCCCTTATTACCGGTGCAGAGCGGGCCACTCCGTCCAGGACAATGGCAAGACGCTTGCCCACATTGTCAGCGGTGATTTTTTCAAAGAGTCCTGCACCCCGATCTGTAAATTCAAGGGCAACATAGGGCTCGTTGTAATTGCCGCCGATTCGGACGTGGGCAGTCTTTACAGTATCCCCAGTCATAAGAGTTTTGTCCTTGAGAAGAATCGGCGTTTTTCGGGGTTTGCCGGTGCGATCATCGACTTCCTTAAGGAAGTAGATGGAATCGTCTCTGGGTATCTGGCCTTTTAGGACCGAGTTAAGGGCTTTGATGTTATAACCGGCTGGAAGACGGCCGCTATCTGTGGCTTGGCGGATAAGCCTTCCGATGTTTACTCCGGACTCGTCATCTACCAGCTTGAACTCGAGTTGCGCGGTCTGTCCTATGAGCTTGAGTGCCCGTTCAGGGTCCTGGATCCCCGGAAGCTGGACTACTATTTTTTCCTCGCCTTGACGGACAATTACAGGTTCTGTAACACCAAACTGGTCTATCCGATTACGAATGATCTCCAGGGATTGATCAACTGAGTTTTCTCTTATGAATTTTTCCTCTTTCGGTGAGAGTCTTAATGTCAGGCTGGGGAATTTCCCCTCTTCTGTTACCTTTACCAGCTCGAGGCTGACGAATTCATCTTCCAGAACGGCCTTTACCCGTCCCACTGCGTCCTTGTTAGGAAGAAAGAACAGTATTTCGTCAGGGTTCGGACTCTGTCGACGCACTAATGTTATCTGTCTGCGACCCAAGGATTCCTTAAGGTCCGTAGCCGCAAGATCTGCAGAGTTTTTAACTGCCTGGTCCACATCTACCTTGAGGATGAGATGCATTCCCCCCTGGAGGTCCAGACCAAGTTTCAGGCCCTCGCTGTAGATATAGTTTTTGAACCAGTCAGGCGTATTCTTATAGAAAGAGGGCAGTACAAAAACTACGGACAAGGTAATAAGTGCTGCCATCAAGATAAATTTCCAGCGCAGAACTGTGGACATAGTCAGAAAGCTCCTATCTTAATTTATTTGTTGAGGAGACAACTCTCATAATTAACCGCAAGAGCGGCTAGCGAGAGAGCCAATTTGTAGTTCTATTTTAAGGACATGGAATTCTTAGCCAAATCCAGGAAATTTTGCAAGGAGATTGTGGGCTCAAAACTCACGAATCAACGGTTCAAAATTTTCGGTGAACCCTGAACCTCTTAACCCGTGAACGGTTACGCATGAACAGAATGCTATTGCGCTTTAGCTATGAAGCTCTTGGCAGCATCAGGGCAGCTTCAAACTTCTGCCAAGACACTCTAGCATGTGAGGTGAAGTGCAATGGCAACGTCTTCGTGTCCAAGCAGCGATGCCAATTCACTGAATCTCTGTATGGCTGATTCTGTGGGAAGGGCCTCTATACGGATACCCTTGGACTCGAGTTTCTCCGATAGCCCCGGCTTTACAACCATTCTGCCGTAAGCACCCGTTCCGACTATCAGAGTACTGGGTTTTGCAGCCACAACATCCAGGATGTCATCGAGTTGAAGGGTGTGCCCCTTTGATCTCAGCCAGTTGTCAAAGGTCTTTCCTTTAATAATTTTCAGGTCCTTTGTATAACGTATTCCATCAATTATGATTTCACCAAAGCGATATGACTCAATCTTCATAAGCCTCGTCTCCTTCATGGCAACAAAAAAGCCGTCCCACTTTATGGAAAAATATAGATTGCTTCAGTTACGTGTAGTATGGTCAGGGTACTTGTTACCCTGATATCAACAGATGCTTCTGTTGACAAGGTCTGGCTTGGCGAATATATGGGATAGATTCATGTCGGGACGTGGCTCAGTCTGGTAGAGCACAGCGTTCGGGACGCTGGGGTCGGAGGTTCAAATCCTCTCGTCCCGACCAGTTTATTTCCGTTTTGTTAATATTTTTTTGAATTTAAACAAAAAAGGCGGTCAATACATATGACAAACATAAAAAGGGCACTTATTAGCGTAACTGACAAGACAGGTGTACCAGAATTGGCCAAAGAACTTGAGGATATGGGTGTAGAGATCGTATCCACTGGCGGTACGGCGCGAGCAATAAGAGAGGCAAACGTTTCTGTAAAGGATGTTTCAGAGCTTACTGGTTTTCCGGAGATGATGGATGGCAGGGTAAAGACTTTACACCCTATGGTCCATGGGGGCATCCTGGCCCTTCGTGACAACGATAACCACAGGCAAGAGATGGAAGACCATGCTATTCTACCTATTGACATGGTAGTGGTAAATCTTTATGCCTTTGAAAAAACCGTAGCCAAAGAAGGTGTGAGTTTGGCTGATGCTATTGAGAATATTGATATTGGGGGACCAACTCTGCTTCGTTCTTCTGCAAAGAACTTCCGGTATGTGACTGTAGTTGTAGATCCATCTGATTATCCAAAGGTGCTTGGAGAAATGAAGGCCAATGATGGAGCCACCAACCTGATCACTCGTTTTGAGCTGGCCAGAAAGGTTTTTATTACAACAAATAAATACGATAGGGCCATTGCCGGCTATCTGGAAGGAATCGATCCCCAGAAGGACCCATATTTTATTTAGTGATTTGGTGATTATCTCGCATGATCTGTGTCTCCCTTGCTGAATCTACCTGTGATGCCCTGCTGAAGCGACTGCAACAGGTGGCAGCAAAAGCCGATATGGCAGAAGTCCGCCTAGATGCTCTAATGGATGTGGAATTTCTGGATTTTGTGAGTTTAATAAACGACCGCCCCTGCCCCCTTATTTTTACTAATAGATCGTCAGCAGAAGGAGGTCTTTTTTCAGGTTCAGAAGAGGAGCGAATCAGCTTTTTGGAAAAGGCCATATCCGCAGGGGCAGATTATGTTGATATTGAACTCAGAACAGATCCGGCCTTAAGGGATGCTATAGTAAAAAAGGTTCATGAAGCCGGGACAAAGCTCATAATTTCCTATCATGATTTTTCTTGCACTCCCGAGAAGGAAAAACAGATCGAAGTGTTTGATTCGGAAAGACAGGCCGGGGCAGACATTGGGAAGATAGTTACCATGGCTGAGGGTCCACAGGATGTCTTGAAAGTTTTTTCGCTGTATTTTAAGGCACTGGATGAGGGGTTCCCTTTAATAGCCTTCTGTATGGGGCCTTTTGGAAAGATGAGCAGGCTGGCCTGCCTGGCCATGGGGGCTTATCTGACCTATGCGTCTCCATCTAGGGGTCATGAGGTCGCTCCAGGGCAAATACCTCTTGATGACTTGAGGGCTATGGTCGATTGCTTGAACGATACGCGATAAAAGAATTTTGGAGATATTTTTTTTAGGGGCGCTTATCCTCTTGACTTAAGGGGTTTTTTTCTTTAACGTATTAATGTTTTGGGATTTATAACAGCTCCCCTGAGATTTCTTGGTGCGCTTGTAGAGGAGGGTGTCTTAATATGACTTTAACTAAGGCAGATCTTGTAAGTCGTATATATAGAAGTAAAAAACTGAACAAAATAGAGTCTGCTCAAGCTGTAGAGAGCTTGCTCAAGATCATTAAAGATCGTCTTGAGGCAGGAGAGAACGTTCTTATTAGCGGTTTTGGTAAATTTTCTGTCAAGGATAAGAGATCCAGACGTGGCAGAAACCCACACACAGGAGAGGATCTGATCCTTGTTCCTCGAAGAGTCGTGACTTTCCGGCCTTCAGGGGTACTGCGTCAAAAGATAAATGCAAAGACCGGGAAGTAATTCCGCTCAAAAATCAGCAATCCTAAATTCAAAACTTAGAATCCAAAATTGTGTCTGAACCGCTTTTTCGTTTAGGCAATAATTAGATGGTGCCGAAGGGGAGATTCGAACTCCCACGGATATAATGTCCACTAGATCCTGAATCTAGCGCGTCTACCAATTCCGCCACTTCGGCTGAGCGAAAAGCATTAAATAGACAGTGCTTGCACTTGTCAAGGGGCCATTGTACTGTCTGCTGACCAAATAGTAAATTAATACCTAATACAGCGTTTCAAGAAAACCTTTACGCTGTCATTGCGAGGAGCGAAGCGACGAAGCAATCTCAAAAGGCTCACAAACTACGTTACTAGATTGCTTAGCTAGCGCTCGCGATAACAATTTTTTAATGAAACTCTATGCTAGGGCAGAAGACAGCAACCATAAACTGAAGAAGATTTGAAATGAAGGTTTACAAAGGCCTGCACGAAATCAAAAAACCATTTCATCGGCCTGCACTGACCATAGGTAATTTTGACGGAGTACATCTGGGGCATCAGGCCCTTTTCCGTCGGGTAGTAGAGCTTGCAGGGCCAAGGAATGGGAATACGGTAGCCATTACCTTTGAACCTCATCCCATGAAGGTCTTAAGGCCTCAAAATCCACCAAAACTTATTTCAACAATGGATCATAAGGTGGAGTTGATAGCTCAGGCCGGAATTGAACACTTGATCCGCTTACCCTTTACCAAAGAGCTTGCAGGTACGTCCGCCCATGATTTTGTATATAAAATACTTCATCGGGCTATAGGGGTGGAGGACCTGGTAGTGGGCTATGATTATGCCTTTGGCAAGGGCCGGCAGGGAAATATATCTTTACTCCAGACCATGGGATCCAAGCTTGGATTTAGTGTACACGTTATTTCCCCTGTTTCTGTGGAAGGCATTGTAGCAAGCAGTACTAATGTCAGGGAATACGTGACCCTGGGCGAGATGAAAAAGGTCCGGCTCCTTCTTGGAAGGTATTACCAGATTCATGGAATCGTACAGGAAGGAATACATCGGGGCGGTCCGGTCGTAGGCTTTCCTACAGCAAATTTGCGCATTGACAAAGAGGACCTATGCCCCAAGCCTGGGGTCTATGTAGTCCGGGTTATCCATCAAGACCAGTGCTATGGGGGGGTGATGAATATCGGTTACAATCCTACCTTTGGCGGGCAGGATCTGGGGGCCGAGGTCCATATATTCGACTTTGAAAAAGATATTTACGGCTACCCGATTAAATTGGATTTTATACAGCGATTGAGGGATGAAAAGAAATTTTCCGGGCCAAAGGAACTGGCCGGACAGATCACAAAGGATGTAGAGGCAGCGCGTCTCGTAATTGCCAAAGTGAAAGATCTGTAGCAGTTTTGCAAGAGGCTCAAAGGAAATTTTTACAAAAAAAGGGATAGCCATTGGCTATCCCTTTTTTGTCTAATAAAATTTGGTGTTTAATTAGCGCTAGACTTCCTCAACAGTAATGGCGCCCACTTCACAGACCTCTACGCAGGTTTCACAACCCAAACAGTCATCCATCCTGGCGACTATCGGCTTTTGGTTTTCTTCGTCCCAGTCAAATACTTCAGACGGACAGTTGCCTACGCACTCTTCGTCGCCTTGGCACTTCTCATAATCAACGGTGACCTCAAACATAACTTCCTCCTTTTTATGATAATCAGTAAGCCCATATATCTTGGCATTTAATTACTTAGTTGTTCATATAGACGATGGGCATTCTTTTTGTCAACCCTGTTTTTATGAAATATTTGTCATCCTTCATTCACCAGTTTACACTTTTTTCAAAAAAGCGTGTATTGTCGAATTTAATGCCGATGTCGAAACTGGAACTTTGAAATTAGAAATTAGGTAATGCATCTACATCTTAGTATTTTCCTCAATTTCTAATGTCAAGTTTCAAATTTTACAGCCAAAATACAAGATCAAAAAAGTGTAAACTATTTTTGACTTGTCGTGAAGGATGCTCGATATTCGATAGCGATCTTAATCAGGCGGGTGGCCCATCCAGGGCGCTCAAGGGCGTGAATATGGGTATAGGTTCCAAAGATATTTTTAAACACTATTCCTTCAAATTGTCCGTCAAAGCCATGCCCCCTTACTACACGGCAGCTTAGTTTCCCTGAATTTCTTTTGTCCACCAGGACCGGTCTGGAGTAATGAAATTCATGGCCCCGCAATATTGTTCCTACATCATAAAAGGGATTTTGGGAGATAACTTCCAGAGCGCTGTAACCATGGCCAACCGGCTTTTCGCCGACAACAAAATCCCAACCGATGGCCCCTGCCATAGGATAGGTCCGCCCTTGCCAG
>JAFDDO010000102.1 GCA_019310825.1 Deltaproteobacteria bacterium
ATTAGCGGTTAGCTTTTGGATAAAACTGTTCAACATCCTCTTTACCTCATTGACCTGTTGATTAAGTTCTCTATATGTTTCATCCTGTATATAATTGAGATCGCAAGCGAGAAGTAGCTGATACTCCACCTCACTTGCAAATCCGCCAGCGATGCTCATAAACCTGGCAAGTTCTCGCCCACCATCTCTTCCGCAACCTTCGGCGATGTTCGTAGGAACGGATGCCGCAGCCCTGCGCAGCTGAACAGTAAGTCCAAATTGTTCATCAGAAGGAAAATTTTTTGTGATTCTATAGACCTGTAGAGTAAGAAGATGGGCTTTCTCCCATACCTTGAGTTCTCTGAAAGCTCTCATCTCTACTCCTTTTCAATGCTAACGGCTAACGGCTAACGGCTAACGGCTAACGGCACATATCCCTTTTTTTTGCATATTATCAAGCTATTAGGAGGGTATTTTTATGATATCTGAAAGAGCTTTCCAGGATCTGATTCTCAAAAAAGGTGTGTGTCCCCTGTTCCATGGCTGGTCAAAGACAATGGTCCTAATGCCTCTTTTGTGGAGATCCTGGCAGGTCTCCAGATGATCCTCGATAAAATACTTAAGCTTCAGCTCCTCAAGCACTCTGGCCTTTGCCGAGTGTTGACCTGTGGCAATCACCCTGATATCTCCACGCGGCACATCAGAGAGGAGAGAGAACAGCCAGGCCTCAATTGGTTCTTTTGCCGGCCTGGCCGTCACGAAGGTAAGCCTACCGTGGGCAGCAAGTCTCACTAAGACCTCTCTGGCCCCTGGAAGCGGCTCAAGCTCAATGCCGAAAGGATCTGCAAGGAGACGATTAATGATGGTTTCAATTATATCAAGTGGTATGGGCAGGCACTCCTCGATCCAGTAGGAGGTTATTTGCTCTTTGCTGATGTAATTGATGCCGAACTCTTCTTTGGCTACCCGTATGAAGGCCTTCATGGTATCGGCAACCACACCGTCTATGTCAAAACCTATTTCAGACGGTAAAATTGGATCAAGAGAATCGAATTCATTTTCTGCGGCGTGTATTGATCAAGAGAATCGAATTCATTTTCTGCGGCGTGTATTTTATCTTCGGACATACGTTGCGACATATAAGCAAAGATAGCAGGCTGAAACATATACCCACAAGTCTTTTTTTGTATACGTTCAGAGGTTCAAGGTGCGGGCTTAGCTGAGGTTAACAAAAGGAAAGGAACCCTGAACCTCCGAACGCTCACTATTTACTTTTATTTTATCAAATACTAAGATATTAATTTACATGCATACTGGGATTAATTCTATGGCTCAAGCGACCAATTACGTAGTCACACCATTCAACTGGTTGGGCAAAGCTTCTATTGCTTTAATTGGTGAACTAGGGGCCATTGCGATTTTTTTCACTCAAGCGTCTTGCCTGATTTTTTCTTTGCCTCTTCAGGTGAGCAAGACCGTACAGCAGGTTTTTTTCATAGGGGCCAAGTCTATCCTGATAATCCTTCTGGTAGGCCTTTTCACCGGAATGGTCCTGGGGCTACAGGGCTACTATACATTGGTCAAATTCGGATCTGAGGGAGTACTTGGCGCTGCAGTGGCGCTCTCACTTATTCGTGAATTGGGACCGGTCATGACGGCACTCATGATTATCGCCAGGGCAGGCTCATCCATGGCTGCAGAAATCGGCATCATGCGTATCTCCGAGCAGATCGATGCCCTTGACACCATGGACATAAATCCCATCCGCTTCCTGGTCAGTCCACGTATTGTTGCATCTGTGATTAGTTTTCCTTTGCTTACCGCAATCTTTGATGTAATAGGGATTATAGGCGGCTACCTTTCAGGTGTTGTCCTTCTGGGTATCAATTCCGGTATATACTTGAACCGTATCGAGACCAGTGTAGTAATGCAGGACGTGAGCGGCGGCTTTATCAAGTCCCTTGCTTTTGGCATAATAGTCTCAACGATCTGCTGCTATCAGGGCTATTTTACCCACATGCGTCCCGGCGGCTTTGGTGCCAAAGGGGTGAGCCTGGCCACTACTTCAGCAGTGGTCCTCTCCTGCGTATTGGTTTTAATAGTGGACTATGTCTTGACTTCAGTCCTCCTGTGAAGACGCCGTGAATACCCCGCTGATAGAATTAAAAAAAGTGACAAAACGGTTTGGCACCCGAACTATTCTTAATAGACTCAATCTTACCATCTTTGAAGGTGACATTACGACAATTATCGGTAAAAGCGGAGGGGGTAAAAGCGTCTTGCTCAAGCACATCATTGGCCTGCTCAAGCCCGATGAGGGGGAAATCCTGATCAATGGCAAGGATTTAAAAAACATGACCCGAAACGAGCGGACATTATTCAAACGGCAGGCAAGTTACATGTTCCAGAATAATGCACTGTTTGACTCGCTTACGGTCTTTGAAAATATCGCCCTGCCGCTCAGGGAAAAAACCAGGCTGAGAGAAGACGCTATAAAAAGCCAGGTACTGGCCAAAACTGATCAGATGGAGCTTTCCGAGGTCACTTACAAGTACCCATCCCAGATCTCCGGTGGCATGCAGAAGCGTGTAGCCTTGGCCAGGGCACTCGTCACTGAGCCCAAGATCATCTTTTTTGACGAACCGACCACTGGTCTTGACCCGCTCCGCAAAAATGCGGTCTTGGGTATGATCGCACATCACCAGAAAAAAATCGGGTTTACAGCCGTTTTGGTCAGTCACGACATCCCGGATGTCTTTTTCATTTCTAATCGTGTCGCCATCATCGATGATGGCCAGATTCCCTTCCAAGGCACACCCATAGAACTTGAGCAGTCTGAAAACCCGGTAGTTCAGGAGTTCATAAAGGGCCAGACAAACCTAAAGGATGAGCTGACAGGGTTGAACACCAAACAAGACGTCAAGGACATGCTCATTCAGGAAATGGACAGGGTGAACCGTCTTCAAGGGAGTTTTCCTGTTATTATGTTTACCATTGATAATATGGAACAGATCAATAAACATATCGGCTATATCACAGCCCAGCGAATCGTCCAGTGTCTGGGCACGCTATTAAAAGACCATTTCGACTCCACCGGTACTTCTGCTCGGTATAGCCAAAACGAGATTCTAATGGTCCTGCCCCATACAGATCTTAAAGATGCCAAACAGGTCCTTGACGAATTGGCAATTGACCTGCAAAAACAGGAAATTTTTCAGGCCAAAAGCTATCCCAAAGCCTGTTTAAGCTTTTCCATATTGGCCGGACTGGCCGAAGCCGGACCTGGCATGGATCTGGATTCCTTAATAGGACAGGCATTGTCATGTCAGAAAATAATCGCTCATGTCGAGTGCATAAAACACGGTGAAAGAGCATGAAAAAGTATTCCATGGAAACAATCGTGGGCATATTTGTATTTATCGGCCTTCTTTGTGTAGGCTATTTGACCATCAATCTGGGCAAGATGGAACTATTGGGGGGCGACAATTACGTCCTGTACGCACTATTCAATTCGGCTTCCGGTCTGAAAGCCGATAGCAGTGTGGAGATGGCAGGTGTTGAAATCGGGCGTGTCAGCAAAATCGGCCTGGATTCGGAAAGAGAGATGGCCTTGGTGATGCTCAAGATCCATAAAGATGTTCAAATCACAGACGACGCCATAGCATCAGTCAAAACAAGCGGCATAATTGGCGACAAATTTATCAAGATCACGCCGGGCGGTTCGGATATTATACTCCAGCCCGGCGGAACCATTGTAGAAACTGAATCAGCTATTGACCTTGAGGATCTGATCAGTGAATATGTCTTCGGGGGTATGTAGTCCCCCTTTAAACCGATCTAACTATTTAGGTGGATAGACTGAAGGTAGAAGGCTGAAATAACCGCCCGCTTCGCTCAAGACGCAAAGGACGCAAAGAAATGACGGGGATGGAAAAAAGGCTTACTGCAGAATTTAGGGGATTCATCTCTGCTCGATCATTGCGAGATGGTTGAAATGCTTCAGCCTTCAGCCTTCAGCCTTTAACCTTTAAAAAGAGACGCAATATGAAAAGACAACCCATAATAATTTTACTTATCCTCTTTTTTGTTATTCCGGTTTCGGCTTCGACTCCTGCTGATGGAGCTTTTGGTTTTGTCAGTACCTCGGTTGACAAAGTGCTTACCATCCTGCGTAATCCCGCATTCAAAGAGGAATCGACCAGAGAGATTCAGCGTCAAAAACTTAGAACCGTTGTGGAGGCATTCTTCAATTATAATGAAATTTCCATGAGGACCCTTGGCAGAAACAGGAAATCGTTTACACCTGTGCAGATGGATGAATTCTCTGATTTGTTCACCAGACTTCTGGAAAAAATTTACCTTAATAGAATCCGGGAATACTCCGACGAAAAGGTAATCTATGGCAAGGCAACCATGCTTTCTGAAAACAAGGCCGAAGTGGAAACCACTGTAGTAACGGCATCCAAACAGATCCCAATAAATTACAGGGTCGTCCTTAAATACGGAGAATGGAGAGGTTACGATGTCATTATCGAGGGCGTAAGCCTGGTGAGAAATTACCGAAGTCAATTCAACAAGATCCTCCAGAAAAAAACTCCGGAAGACCTGTTGCAGCAATTACGTGAAAAGGTCAACAAGGAAAAGGTCACCGCAAAAAAAGCCGCTGTTTCAAAGCGGAATTGCATAACAATGGGAGGGAAGTTTTGCGGGAAAACCGCACAGCTTTAATATGTTTTACGCTGGTATTTTTATTCTTTTTTGCTGGATATGATGCCAATTGTCCAAAGGCCTTTGCACAGGAGACCTCCGTATTTGCAGAAACTGGCGGAGAGACTGCGCTTAAGGATGAATACGATGAATGGATAGACGACTTAGAAGAAGAGGAATCAGCACCTCAGATACGTGACCCTCTGGAAGGATTTAACAGGGGTATTTTTGCCTTTAATGATTTCTTTTACTTCAAAGTCCTTAAACCCGTTGCCCGCGGTTATGGATTTATCGCTCCTGAACCGGTTCGCGTCAGAGTTAAAAACTTCTTTTACAACATCGGATTTCCTGTGCGGTTCGTAAACGATATCCTCCAGATCAAATTCAAGAGGGCCGGACAGGATACATGCCGATTTGTCCTCAACAGCACAGTCGGCATACTTGGATTTTTCAATCCGGCCCAAAAGTATCCATGGCTGAACCCACCGCCGGAGGACACGGGACAGACCCTGGGCATTTGGGGTATCGGCAATGGTTTGTACATTGTCTTGCCGATTTTCGGCCCTTCCACCCTGCGTGATTCAGTGGGACTTGTGGGTGACTATTTTCTTCAACACGTAAGCTATATAGAACCTTTTTATATTTCCTTAGGCGCCAGATCATATGAAATAATTAATAATACATCCCTGTCCATCGGCGAATACGAATCCTTTAAAGAGTCCGCCCTTGATCCTTATACTGCTCTTAAAGATGCCTATATGCAGCACCGCAAAAAGGCGGTTCAAGAATGACAAAGGAATAAAATATATGTACACGAAAGTCCTTGTTCTCCGCTTTAAACCAGAGGTCACAGACAAACCCCTGATTTGTGATCTAAGTCGCAAATATGATCTGTGCTTTAACATACTCAAGGCAAAGATACTTCCTGGCCTGGAAGGCCTCATGGTACTTGAACTCGCCGGGCACAAAAAACATATAAGAGAAGGGATTCGCTATCTGAAGGATTTGGGTGTTGGCGTAAAATCCGTAGAACAGGAAATTCGCAGGAATGATGATCTATGTTACCAGTGTGGTGTTTGTACAGGAATCTGCCCTAGTCATGCACTGCACATGGATCGAGAGACCATGGAAGTAATCTTTGACCCCAAAGAATGTACAGGCTGCGAACTCTGTGTGGCGGTCTGCCCTGTAAGGGCTATGGAAATTCGATTCAGCAAGGACAAAGTCCTGGCCTGATGCAGGATGCCAAATATTCTGTCGCAAAAAGCACAAATATCATAATTGAGAGACTAAATCCAAAAAATAAATCTGTTCTGGTGGCCTTGAGCGGGGGGGTAGACAGCGCCTTCGCAGCCCATGATCTACTTCAGGCCGGATGGCGTACTGAGGCATTCTTCCTTAATATTCTTCCGGAAGAAATTTCCGGCACAGGTCTTCTTGCGTCAAAAATTGTAGCAAAGCATCTCGGCATCAGACTCCACTGTCTGAATGAAGCAGAGAAATTCGAAAACGAGGTAATCTCATACTTTAGTAAATCCTACAATATGGGTCTGACCCCAAACCCCTGCGTAATATGCAATAACAGGATCAAGGTGGGCATTGGTCTGTCACTGGCAGACTCGCTTGGTATTGATTATCTTGCCACTGGCCACTATGCCAGGACAAAGAGGCTTTCAAATGATCAGGCAGGTCTTTTAAAGGCAAAAGACTTAAAAAAGGACCAGTCATATTTTCTGCATCAGATACCAAAAGAGGCCATTTCGAGGTTGATATTTCCGCTTGGAGACCGCATCAAGAAGGATGTAATGAAACAGGCTGCTGAAACAGGCCTCTTTCCTTTAGTTCAGAAAGAAAGCCATGAAATTTGCTTTTTGAAAGGTAATTACCGGACCTTTCTGGAAAAGAGAGGCCTTTTTGATGATCTGCCTGGAGACATTGTTGCTATAGATGGGAAGGTTCTCGGAAAACATGCAGGACTATATGCCTATACCGTAGGTCAAAGACAGGGTATAGGTATTTCGGATAAAACGCCGTATTATGTGGTTGCTCTGGACAGAAAAAATAACCGGCTGGTAATTGGCAAAGAGCATAACCTTTGGGGAAAAGAACTCCTTGTGGAACATGTTAACTGGCTGGTTTCCCCTGATATGGCCCTTAAACAGCCATGTACAGTAAAAATACGCTATGGTCACGCAGGAGGCCGGGCAGATTTGGAATTTCTGGAATCAGATAAGGTTCGCGTCCGCTTTTTCTCAAACCAATGGGCCATAACACCAGGTCAGTTCGCAGTCTTTTATCTGGATGAGCTGGTACTTGGCGGTGGTTACATATGCGAGTAGCCCTTTACACTCTCGGGTGCAAGGTAAATCAGTTTGAAACTGCCGCTCTGGCAGAGGGTTTTATCTCAAAAGGAGCGGATATTGTACATTACACTCAGGAAGCTGATATCTACGTTGTAAATACTTGCACGGTGACTTCAAGGGCTGCCTATCAGTCAAGACAGATACTCAGAAGAATAAGGCGATCCCGAAAAAAAGCACGAATCATAGCCACTGGTTGTTATGTACAGATGGGGGCCCAGGAAATCCTGGACGCCGTTCCGGGCCAGGTATGTCTCGTGGGAAATGACCAAAAGCCACATCTTGTGGATTTTGCCTTTGAGCTGGAAGACGGTCTGGAATTCTATGTTGGCAACATTTCAAGGGTTGCAACCATTGCGCCCTTTACTGTAAGACGCCAATTGGGAAGGACCAGGGCCTTTGTGCGCATTCAGGACGGATGTAATTCCTTTTGCACATATTGTATTGTACCTTATGCCCGGGGAAGGAGTAGAAGCCTCGTCCCTGAACTGGTGGAAAAACAGATCGAGATTATGGTCCGGGAAGGGATAAAAGAGGTGGTGTTTACCGGGATTCACATAGGTATGTATGGTGAAGACCTGTTGGAAAAGACCTCCCTTGTGGACCTTTTGAAAAGGATATGTTCGGCCTTTCCTCAATTGAGATTTCGTTTAAGCTCCATAGAACCCTCAGAGCTTACCCCGGACATGATATCATGGGCAATGTCCACTCCAAATTTCTGCCCCCACTGGCACATTTCTCTTCAAAGCGGTTCTGATAAAATCCTCAAACTGATGAACCGCCACTACACCTCTTCCTATTATAGAAATTTAATTATGGAACTAAAAACTGCCATGCCTGAGGCAGCCATAGGGACGGATGTGCTGGTCGGGTTTCCAGGGGAAGATGGGCCTGCTTTTGAAAAAACAATGGAATTGATCTCAGAACTTCCCATTACATATGTCCATGCATTTCCATTTTCCCCCAGGCCCGGGACTGTCGCTGCAGCAATGACAAATATGGTGACCAAAAAAGAAAAAGCAAATAGAGGCCGGGCTGTCAGGGACCTGGGAAACGAGAAAAAACAGGCCTTTTACCGCTTAAATGTGGAAAAAATATTTGAGTGCCTTATGGAAAATCAAGATAAAGAGACTGGTCTGTGGAAAGGGCTCACTCCAAACTATATCCCGGTGCTGCTTGATACCGAAGGAGATCGGACAGACCTTAAAAATCAGATCCTGCCTATCCGGATCACAAAGGCTGAAAAGGGAATGGCGTTTGGGACTTTAGGTGTTTAGGCTGAAGGTAGAAGGTGGAAGGTGGAAGGCTGAAGGTGGATAGGCTGAAGGTAGAAGGTAGAAGGCTGAAGGCTTTTAGATCACTTCAACCTTTGACCTAAATACCAATTGAACCAAAAATTGTCGAAACAGAGAAGGTCTTAAATGGTTTGATTCAAGCCTTGCAAGATAATTGATAGACTGCAGCCTTCTACCTTCTACCTTCAGCCT
>JAFDDO010000103.1 GCA_019310825.1 Deltaproteobacteria bacterium
GCCCTCCGCCAATAAATCCCAAGGTCTTGCAAATTTCAGTTTGTTCTCTTGCTGTCATTTATCATCTCCCTGTACTTAACTATTCACAACCTTTCTGGTTGCCGACTGCCAAGAAGTGTGAAAGGTTCCCCTTTTATAATATTGAGCATAAGCTTATTGATAAACATTTGCTTTAAGCTTGACTTGGCAATTTTCCACATGTACAACTTTAAGAAATTATTGAGTATATTTAGTGGATTCACTATAATTCATAAATTTGTTCAAATCTACAAATCGAGGTTTCTTTTCATGCGCAAGAAATCGGAATTACAAGTTTTTCGTGAATACCTTCAAAAAAACGGATTACGATACACCAAGGAACGAGAAAATATAATAAAAGAAATCTTCGCTACCCATGATCATTTTGATGTAGATACACTTTATTTGACTATAAGGCGAAAGGGTATACATATCTCAAAAGCATCCATATATCGCCTTTTACCTCTCTTAATAGATGCCGGCCTGATCCAGGATGTGTTTTTTGAAGACGGACACATGCACTATGAGCACATATATGGCCACGAACACCACTGCCACCTTCGATGTATTGAATGCAGGAAGATTGAGGAATTCACAGCCCCTAGATTAAATGACATCGACAGAGAACTGGAAGAACGTTTCGGTTTTAAGATACTGGATCATAAGTTGGAGGTGAAGGGATTGTGCCCTGAGTGTCGAGAAAAAATTAGAAAAATGACATGAAGTCCCTTAATATATCCGATTCTCACCCTTGTCTCCATGTAGTACTTGTAGAGCCGGAAATACCACCCAACACCGGTAGCATTGCCCGGCTTTGTGGGGCAACCAATTCTGTCCTTCACCTTATCCATCCCCTTGGCTTTAAGACAGACGACAAGAATCTCCGAAGAGCAGGCCTTGACTACTGGCCCAGTATAACTGTGAGACATCACAGGAGCTTAAAGGCCTTTATGCTTGAGAATGCCGGGGGTGACTTTCTTTATTTTTCAACCAGGGGAAAATATATCTATACTGAAGCAAACTTCACACCGGGATGCTATCTTGTCTTCGGAAAGGAGACCGAGGGACTCCCTCCTTCTCTCCTCAAGGAAAACATTGAGAGAAGTTTTTACCTCCCTATATGGGGCAAAGTGAGGAGCTTGAATTTGTCTAATGCCGCAGGGATAGTACTTTACGAAGCTTACAGAAAGCTTGGAACCTGGAAGTGAATCAATCTTCTATACTGAGATAAGGTATAAGTGCCCACCTCGGCTCAATGTAGTAATTGCACCACTGGCTAACAGAGTCCTTCAGTTCTCTGTCCGCAGTGATTAAAAAAAGCTTTGTGCCGGGATTATCTGAATTAAGTTCCTCCATACGGGACTGGATGTACCGATCTGCTCTCTGGGACTCGAATCTGGTATCCGTATAAACCACTATCAGGTGGCCCCGCTCCTCTATCCAGTGGCGCTCTTCCTGGCCATCAAAGACAAGTTCCACCCTTTTCCAGTCCTTTGCTCTTAACTCCCAGAGTTCAATAAAGCGATTTCTTGCCTTGGTAAAGTTCTGGCTGTCAAGTGTTGCCCATTCAGCAGAAGACTTTATTGCATTATAGCCATCAACCAGCAGAATGGACTTTGAGCACAGATCGTGGTGCCTCAATACAAAGGCTGAAAGATTCGAAATATCATCTACTCTATGGGGAAGGATTCGTACAGGCGGATGCTTAGCCAGAATGCCTGCCTGCCATATCTTTCTCCTTTCAGCCAAAAGTGTCCTGATGTGGTGGTGCAAAAAGGCCTTTTCCTCTTCATTGAGTAATGACTCAATGGGTGAATGATCCAGCTCTGTCAACAATGCCTCAATCTGCCTGATTCCTTCCTCATTCACCTTGAAGGACCTTGCCTGCCCAAGGAGACTTTCTGCCAAAGGCGAGCAGGTTTCTTCCGCGCCTGGAAGCATCTGTCTCCAGTGGGCAATCTCAAGTTGCAGGTCCTTTCTGGCTTTCAGCAATGACGGGGCTGGGACAAGGACATCGCCCAGAGCCTTTTCAACCTCCTCGTACTTGGATTCAAGCTTTTTAAGCCTGGCGATTACCTTGGAACGGTTACCGTACCTGGCATCCAGATGGCTTTGGGCAGTGAGGGCCCTTCCCGCCCTTTTCAAGAGGTCTTTGCTTCCACCTTCTTTCATGGAGTCATTCCATAGTTCTTCCTCATATAGGTCACAGTTACAGAACTCCCGGTAAAAATCAGCTACCCTAGCCCTAACCTCAGACTCCATTTCAGTCTTATAGACCTTTATATGTCTTGACTGCTCTTTCACTTTTCCCTTGAGTTTCCTGATAGAGGATTCCTGTTCCAAGCACTTGGCCTCAAGTTCCCCGATTCCAGCTTCTAGCTTTTTTCTTGCCTTTTTTTGTTTTACTTCATCCTGCTCTGTCCTCTGTAGCTTGGCTGATATCTCTTCAAGCCCGATTTGCAGGTTTTCCAATGCCTCTGTTTTTGAAGGATCTCTGAACTCCTGAGACCCCAAGAGGCCTGAGAATTCAGCCCATGGCTCCGGCAACAACTCCTTGGAACCGGTCAACTCTTCTTTCCATATGGACCTTGTCTTTAAGGCCCTCTCACCTCTTCTGGACAGACTTAGACGGTCATCCATGGCAAATGCAACAGCCAAGGCAGGATCCCCGGTTCCCCTTATGAGTTCTCTCCAGTTGATTTTCAGCCAGATCTTGTCGTGTGCGTCAATGACCTCTGCCCACCTGAACCACCTTCCCTGTGGAAAGGATAGGATGAAAAAGGCGCTTCTTACCCACCTTGAGGACACAAGAAGTGATACCAGCCTTGCGGCAATTGCCTGCTTGACGCCGGACTTCTTTATCGAATTGTGGGAAATCCTGAATCCGGAGAGTGCGGTCTGGCCTTCCGGTTTTTGCTGTATAGCTTGGACAAACCGCAAAAAGACCTGGGGAGAAAGTTGAGAAAGCAGCCAACTTGACGCTTCCTCACTCAGTTGAGGCGGTTCCCAATCCTCAAAGATTTCAGAGGTTGGCTGTTCTGACATACGCTTTAATCAAAACCTCTTTCGACTCTCTAGCAGCAACGTCACTGGACCATCATTAACCAGATGTACCTTCATGTGGGTCTGAAAACGACCGGTTTTTACCTCAACACCTTTGGCCCTTATCATGTCAGCTACACGCCTGTAGAGTCTATTAGCCTCGTCGGGAGCGGCGGCCTTGACAAATGATGGCCTTCTTCCCTTCCTGCAATCTGCACATAGAGTAAACTGTGATACCAGAAGCAATTCTCCGCCAATATCAGCAAAAGAGAGATTGAGGCGGCCATTCTGGTCATCAAAAACCCTGAGGTTCGCACATTTCTCTGCTATGAAGGATGCATCAACATCGGTGTCTTCTGATTCCACTCCAAGGAGCACAAGGGCTCCTTTACCGATGCGTCCCACAATCTCATCGTTTACCTCAACCCATGCCTCGCTGACCCTTTGCCAAACTGCTTTCATGATTACTTTTTCATAACTACTCAGATAATTAGGCTGAAGGCTGAAGAGATCTAATAGTCTTCAGCCTAAACACCTAATTTTGTGTGATCGCGCATGATTTGTTCCCAAAAGCTTTCTACCTTCAGTCTATCCACCTGAGTAGTTACCTTTTAAATAACAGGTTATACTGATCTCAAAAAAACAATAATAGCATAAAATCATGGCTCAAAACGTAAAAAAATCCGAATTACATCTACCAGAAATCTCATCTGAAGTCACGGAGAGCTGCCTTAGGGATTACGATGTCAAGGTCCTCCAGCCAAGGCATGGTTACCGTTTTTCTGTGGACTCGTTACTGCTTGCGGACTTTGCAAGAATTAGAAAATTCGATCGTATCCTGGACATTGGCACAGGATGCGGGGTTATTGCCATGGTCCTTGCCAAAAAACACAGCAATGTAAAAATAGCAGCCCTTGAGAAACAGAAAGATCTTGCCGGGATCGCAGAAAAGAATATCCGTTTGAACCATCTGGATGGACAAATCGCATTATATGAATCGGATTTAAATAGAATACCGGAGATATTTTCTGCAGGCAGTTTTGACCATATAGTGACTAACCCGCCTTACAGGTCTCCTATATCCGGCAGACTGTGTAAGAATTCCCAGGAGGCCCTTGCAAGGCACGAGGTCCTGACAGACCTTGACCAGATACTCTCTGCGACCCGTTATGCTCTCCACCCCGGAGGCAGGGTAAGCCTTATCTATTCTGCTGACCGTGCTGCCAAACTTTTGGCCAGCATGCGTGAGCTGAACCTTGAACCTAAAAGATTGAGAATGATTCACCCCGATTTAAATCTACCGGCCAAACTGATTCTGGTTGAGGGATGTAAAGATGCAGGGGAAGAACTTAGGGTTTTACCCCCGATTTTTCTAAACAGTCCATGAGATAATTCATAGAGGTTCAGGGTTCAAAGGTTCAAGGTTCAGGGTTATGTTTCTTTTGTTCAGAACATTTCAGGTAAAGACTTGCCATTGCCTGTTTTAATTCCTGATCACAAACAGGTTCCATCATGTCCTTTGCAGCATCCAACGCACGTTTAGAAAATTGGACTTTTCCTTTTTTCAGCATGTCTTTCTTTGGTATCTTACGGGGAATCCATCGGGATCGGACTTCTGCCACGTCACCTAAAACAAATCTGATATCTTTTATATTGGCTCCGGATGGTAAGCATGCATTCAGCCCATCAATAAAGAGCTGCCTTTGAAAGCAAAGCTGCTGCATCCAAACTGAGTCAGAGACCACGACCACCAGGATGTCCTTCTCCGTGAAGCGTTCCGGCCACGCATGGATCGCAACCTGTGAGCCTACGATTTCCTCCCAGATCTCCCAAATCATTCCCCTAGATAGCCTGGCACCCCATCCGTATCTAAGGGCGAGATTTTCTAATATTCCAGTAACTTTAGATGGCATTTTATCATATTTCAGGGTTTTCACATTGTAGCCATTGGCTATCTTACTTGCCCAAAAGGATGAAGCAAACAAATTTCAAAAATAATTCTGTTGCTC
Organism: Deltaproteobacteria bacterium; assembly: GCA_019310825.1. Classification (GTDB taxonomy): domain Bacteria; phylum Desulfobacterota; class Dissulfuribacteria; order Dissulfuribacterales; family UBA3076; genus UBA3076. The sequence continues at coordinate 5,070 of JAFDDO010000103.1, forward strand.
ATAAGTCAAATCAAGTAGTAAATAAGTTTATTGAAAATCTGACCTCACATGAAGCCCAAAATACTCCATGAAGGTCGCATGAGATAAATCATGAATCATTCAGCGGTGTTGAAATTATTGTTCCTAATAGTTGCATTGGCACTGCTCTATAGCTGTGGTAAGGATACTCCCAGGTTACCCAAACTCTCAGAGGATGCGGTTATTCTTGCTTTCGGCAACAGTCTCACTTATGGAAATGGGGCCGAACGGAATGAAAGCTATCCAGCAATCCTGGAAAACCTGAGCGGGAAAAGGATAGTCAACGCCGGAATACCCGGAGAGCTGAGCGCCAAGGGGCTCCAGCGGCTGTCAGAGATCTTGAATGAACATGAGCCGGAACTGCTTCTTCTCTGTCACGGAGGAAATGACCTGCTTCGCAGACATGAACTTGCCAAAACTGCTATCAATCTCAAAAAAATGGTGCTTATGGCCAGAGAAAGGGGTGTATCAGTAGTCCTGATTGGCGTTCCTCGCCTTGGATTTATGCTGAAAACAGCGGATTTTTATAATCAGATTGCCGAAGAGATGGAACTGCCATTTGAAGATAGTATTTTGGAGGAAATTCTGTCCAACCGTGAGCTGAAATCAGACACCATACATCCAAACAGAGAAGGCTATCGTCTGATGGCCGAGGCGGTCTACAAATTATTGAAGCAAACCGGCGCGTTATAAAAATGTAGACAATCATAAATGACTATACAGTAAAAAACTTGTGGAAACTGAGTTGCGAGGAAAGCATTATGGATTTTGTGCATATCAGTGGGACTGAGATTGAGGCCTCACGCATTGCCCTTGGGACATGGGCTATAGGAGGCTGGATGTGTGGAGGTACTGAGGAACAGCAGGCTGTAAATACCATTCGCACTGCTTTGGATCTGGGTATCAATCTTATCGACACAGCACCGGTCTATGGATTTGGGAAATCAGAAGAACTCGTAGGTAGGGCACTGGCTGAATATGGAAATAGGGATCAGGTAATAATTGCCACAAAGGCGGGTCTGGAATGGGATGATAAGGAGAGAGTTGTCAGGAATTCTTCCAGGCAACGGATACTCAGAGAAATCGAGGACTCTCTTCACAGGCTCCGGACTGACTATATTGACATCTACCAAATCCACTGGCCGGACCCCGCAACGCCTTTTGAGGAAACTGCCGAAACCATGCAGGATCTCTATGGAAAAGGAAAGATCAAGGCCATAGGAGTAAGCAACCATACCCCGCAACAGATGGATGCCTTCAAAAAGTATTCTGAGCTTCACACCAGCCAGCCACCTTACAACCTGTTTGAGCGGAAGATCGAGGACGATATTCTCCCATACTGTACTGATAACAATATTACGACACTTGTCTATGGCCCACTTTGCCGGGGCCTTCTTACAGGCAGAATGCGAAAGGAGACGGAGTTTAGGGGAGATGATCTGCGGAAAATAGATCCAAAATTCAGGCAACCCCGATATGATCAATACCTGAAGGCTGTGACCCGGCTGGATGAATATGCCCGAAAAAATTTTGGCAAAGGTGTAATTCACCTAGCTATAAGGTGGTTGCTGGATAGACCGGGAGTAAACATTGCCCTTTGGGGAGCGAGGCGGCCGGATCAGCTTGATCCGGTTTTAGAAACTTTGGGATGGGAACTCGATGACTCATCCACGGAAGCCATTGATCAAATACTGAAAGAGACAGTAATTGATCCCATCGGTCCTGAGTTCATGGCTCCTCCGGCCTCTTTACCTTGATATTCAGAAATCCGCAGGAGGAAACATGTCTGCTCATATTGGTTGATACCTGGTGACATGCCTTAATCTCTTCAGGAGTTAATTCCCTATCTAATATTGACGCTCCGATGGTTCCATCGAAAGAGAAATTTTTGCACTATTTAATTAGAAATAACACCCAGCAGGTGCAAGTTTGTAATAGCAAAAACTCCACTCTGCTGGCATCCATATTGCCGTCCGCCATGCCGATTCCCCACTTCATGCGCATTTCCCCAGAGAAACTGATTTTTCCCGGAGTAACCCCACTTTTTTCAAAAGGACAGGTTAAGTAAACTTGATTATTAAATTCTCAAGCTTCCTGCGGCTGTTCATTAACAAGATGAACGTCCTGTTGTGGGTAGGGAATGCTAATTCCTTCCTTGTCAAAAGTGATCTTAATCTTTTCGGTCAAATCAAAATATACGTTCCAGTAATCTTCGGTCTTTACCCAGGGACGAACTACGAAATTTACGCTGCTATCTCCGAGTTCTGAAACTGCGATGTTCGGAGCGGGATCGGGCAGAATTCTTTTTTCCGCATTAATAATGCCAGTCAGAACTTCTTTGGCTTTGGTGACGTCATCGTCGTAGCTAATACCTA
>JAFDDO010000104.1 GCA_019310825.1 Deltaproteobacteria bacterium
AACGCAGCAGATGGGGTATTTTCAGCTAAATCGTGTGGTCAGAGACTTAGTATAAATATGGAAAAATCGATCTCAATACAATCAATAGAAGACTACAAAATCGGTAGCGTGGAATCGTTAAGACTCCTGAGGGAAACCCTCTTTGCCGATCAGCAGACAACGGAGAAAATGGTGAGTATCTGCTGTGGAAGCGGTTGTATGTCTTCTGGGAGTGAACAAGTCAGAGAGGCCTTTGTTAGGGGAATCAAAGACCATGAACTTGAAGATGAGATAACAGTCAAAAAAACAGGTTGTCATGGATTTTGCCAGAGGGGTCCGATTGTGGTTGTGGGCCCGAAAAAAATATTTTACCAGCACGTAACAAAAGAAGACGTGCCGGAAATCATTTCTGAGACATTGCTTGAAGATAGGGTAGTTGAAAGACTCTTATATGAAGATCCTGTCACCGGCCAAAAGTGCTTTCATGAGAATGATATTCCTTTTTACAAAAAACAGAGAAGGATTGTGCTGAAAAACTGTGGCACCATAGACCCTACGAGCATTGAAGACTATATCAAGGTCGATGGCTTTCAAGCCCTTGCCAAAATCCTATCTCAAATGACCCCTGAAGGAGTCATTGAGGAAATCAAACTCAGCGGTCTTCGGGGACGAGGAGGGGCAGGATTCCCGGCTGGCATCAAGTGGGAAACAGCACGCAATGCCCCTGGTGAAGAGAAATACATCATTTGCAACGGCGATGAGGGTGATCCGGGTGCCTTTATGGACCGAAGCGTGATGGAAGGCGATCCTTACAGCGTGTTGGAAGGGATGATGATCGCCGGTTTTGCAGTCGGGGCCTCTCAAGGGATCATATATGTGCGGGCAGAGTACCCCCTGGCTGTCCATCACATGTCCACAGCCATAGCTCGGGCTACTGATATGGGACTCCTCGGGCACAACATCATGGGGAGAGGGTTTGATTTTGAAATCAAAATCGTTAAGGGGGCAGGCGCGTTTGTGTGTGGAGAGGAAACAGCTCTTATAGCCTCAATCGAAGGAAGAAGCGGCAGACCGAGACCAAAACCACCCTTCCCTGCTATACAGGGATTATGGGGTAAGCCTACTGTCATTAATAACGTAGAGACACTTGTAAACGTCTCCAGGATTGCTCTGAATGGTGGGAAGTGGTATTCGGAAATTGGCACTCCCGCTGACAAGGGAACAAAGATATTCTCACTTGTGGGAAAGGTCCAGAATGTGGGCCTTGTCGAAGTGGAGATGGGTACGACGCTTCGCGAGATTATCTTTGACATAGGCGGGGGAATACCGGGAGGGAAACGCTTCAAGGCGGTCCAGACCGGCGGGCCTTCCGGCGGATGTATCCCTGAAGAACTCCTGGATTTGCCTGTTGGTTACGAATCACTGGCCAAGGCTGGTTCGATTATGGGCTCCGGGGGCATGCTCGTCATGGATGAGAGCACTTGTATTGTAAATATCGCCCGGTACTTCCTCGATTTTGCTCAGAATGAATCCTGCGGGCAGTGTACTCCTTGCAGGCTCGGCACAAAGCAGATGTTTAAAATTTTGCAAGATATCACAAAAGGAGACGGAAAGCCCGGAGACATTGAGATCCTGCTCGAATTGTCCGATGCTGTCAAGCAGGGCTCCATATGCGGCCTTGGAATGACAGTTCCTAATCCCGTGGTATCTACCATACGCTATTTTCGTAAAGAGTATGAAGAGCATATCCTTGAAAGGCGCTGCCAGGCCCTTGTATGTAGATCTCTTATTTTCTATCGTATTAAAGACTACAGGTGTAAAGCTTGTTTGAAATGTCTGGATGCCTGTCCGGTTGATGCAATTATAGGTGCAAAATGGCAGGTACATGAGATTGACCAGAGTAAGTGCATCAAATGCGGGACCTGCATGGAGGTCTGTCCCAAGCGTTTCAACGCAGTGGAATGTGTTACCGGTCTGATGGAAGGCTCAGGTGATAAGAGTGAGTAGCGTTTCATTGAACATAAACGGAATTACGGTAAAGGCCGATGAGGGTGCTACTATCCTCACAGCGGCCCAGGATGCAGGTATCTATATCCCCACCCTGTGCCATTGCCCTGATGTCTCATCCATAGGTGTATGTCGCCTGTGTCTGGTCAGGATCGAAAATCGAAGAAAACTTGAACCGGCCTGCCGGACCATTGCAGAAGAAGGTATGGTGATTGTTACGGACGATCCTGAAATTGAACGATTGCGCAGAGTGATCCTTGAGCTCATCTTGAGTGATCATGACTTTAACTGCCTTCTCTGTCCCAAGAGCGGGCAGTGCCGCCTTCAGGAGCTGGTGAACCGTATAGGTTTTAATGAGCATCGGTTCAATCGCTTAGAGCATACGGCCAAGGACCTTCCCATTGATACCAGCAACCCGTTTTTCGATTTCAATCCAAACAAGTGTGTACAGTGCGCAATATGCGTCCGTACCTGTCATGAGATTGTAGGTAATGACGCAATCAACATGGCATACCGGAGTTACGACCTCCGAGTCAGCACGTTTGCCAACAAACTCTTGAAAGAGTCTGTCTGTGTGTCTTGCGGGGAATGTATGGAACGTTGTCCGGTAGGTGCCTTGATACCTAAGAAGGCTGAATATCCAACCCGTGAAGTAAAAACCACCTGTTCATACTGCGGGGTGGGGTGCGGACTTTACCTGGGCGTACGTGGAAACACCATTGTAAGAGCCAGGGGCGATGACGAAAGTCCTGTCAACAAGGGCAATCTCTGTGTTCGCGGACGATTTGGTTATAATTTCGTTGATAGTCCGGACAGACTGTCTCTTCCACTTATGCGTGCATACGATGAATATGCACAGCCGTCCTCTGTAGTTGAAGTAACAGAGGAAGGCTTACCGGTTACATTGCCCCTTGTGAAGAGAGAAGGAAAATTTGTGGAGATCACTTGGGATCAGGCAATCAAATATGTGGCCAGCAGTTTGTCCCACTACAGAGGAGATGAGGTCGCTGCCATCTCCTCGGCCAGATGCACAAATGAGGAGAACTACCTCTTTCAGAAGTTCACCAGGGTGGCTTTGAAAACCAATAATATTGACCACTGTGCCCGGCTCTGACACGCTCCAACGGTGGCCGGTCTGGCCGCCAGTTTCGGTAGCGGTGCCATGACGAACTCCATCAATGAAATCAGCGGTGCGGCTTGCATCTTTGCCATCGGCACCAATACAACAGCTAATCACCCAATTATAGGCAGACAGGTTACCAGGGCTGTACAAAAAGGTACAAAGCTCATCGTGGTAGATCCCCGGCGAATACCTCTTTGCCGTATAGCCGATATCTGGCTCAGGCTTCGTCCCGGAACCGACGTAGCACTCCTTAATGGGATAATGAGAGTCATTATCGAAGAAAATTTAAATTTACTGAACACATCCTTTATTGTGGAACGATGCGAGGATTATGAGGCCTTTGAGGCCTCCATTATGGAGAATGACCTGGCAACCGCTGAGGGAATTACCGGCGTTCCCGCACAGGACATAGTCAAAGCAGCCAGGATGTTTGGCTCATATATACCCGCTACGATCCTTTATACCCTTGGTATCACCGAGCACTCGCATGGGACGGATAATGTGCGGGCCCTGGCCAACCTGGCGCTACTCACAGGTAATATCGGTAAACCCTCAAGCGGTGTAAACCCCTTAAGGGGGCAAAATAACGTTCAGGGGGCCTGTGACATGGGAGCGCTTCCCAACGTATACACCGGTTATCAAAAGGTAGAAAATAAAAAGGTGCGGGAAAAGTTTGAAAAGGCATGGAATTGTAAGCTCAGTCCATCAAACGGGCTCACATTGACCGATATGTTTGAAGCTGCCCATGAGGGTAAAATTAAGGCCCTCTATCTGAAGGGCCAAGACCCGGTTGTCACTAACGCTGACACAACTTTCATCGAAAAGGCTATTTCCCACCTGGAACTGTTCGTTGTACAGGATATCTTCCTCACAGAGACAGCGCGATTGGCCGACGTTGTGCTACCGGCTGCCAGTTTTGCTGAGAAAGATGGGACTTTTACAAACACCGAACGTCGGGTGCAAAGGGTCCGCAAGGCGATAGAGCCCAAAGGCAATTCACGTCCCGACTGGATGATCATTTGCGATATTGCAAAAAGCATGGGGGCCGAAGGTTTTGATTTTGGCAGCCCTCAAGAAATTTTTGAGGAAATGCGCGGTCTAACCCCCAGTTACGGTGGCATCACGTATGAACGTATTGAAAAGTCCGGCCTACAATGGCCCTGCCCGGATCATGAACATCCAGGGACGCCGTATCTTTACAGTGCGCGCTTCAGCACACCGAGTGGACGCGCAAAATTCGCATCCATTTCGTACCGGCCTCCGGCAGAGACTGCCAGCCACGAGTATCCCTTTATCCTTGTCACCAGGCGGAGCGCCTTCCATTATCACGCAGTTATGACACATAAAGTAGAAGGCTTCGATGAGCTGCGGGGAGAAGAGCACATTGAAATACACCCGGCTGATGCCGCTTCTCTGGAAATCCAGGAAGAAGAAGTCATAAAAGTGACCTCAAGGAGAGGGAGCATAAAGGCCAAAACAAAGATTACGGAAGTTGTACCTGCCGGTGTTGTGTGCATGACATTCAATTTTGCTGAGACAAGGACAAATATCCTGACCAGCAGAGCCATGGACCCGATCACCAAGACACCTGAATTCAAGGTATGCGCAGTCAAAATCGAACGGGAAGAGTCCGCCTATCTTATGAAAGACTATATGAGGTGGGGTACTGGAAAAACATAAATCTATAAAAGAAAGGAATTAGCATCTATGGACGTCAGCAACATCAGAAATTTCGCTCTTGTCGCCCAAAGTGGGAGCGGCAAAACCTCTCTGGCAGAAGCCATGCTTTTCACAGCCAAGGCGACTTCGCGTATGGGCAAGGTCGATGACGGATCCTCAGTGTTGGACTTTGAGCCGGAAGAGGTCAAACGCAACATGTCCGTCAGCACAGCGTTTCATCACCTGACCTGGAAAAAGACCAAAATCTATCTTATGGACGCACCTGGGGATGACAACTTCCTCGCTGAAGCCAAGACGGCTATCAGGGCGGCGGACAATGTATTGTTCGTGGTAGACGCAGTAAATCCGGTAAAACCACAGACACAGAAGGTATGGTCCATTATCAAAGACTCAGGCCTTCCTGTCATTATATGTGTCAACAAAATGGATAAAGAGAGGGCAGACTTCCAAAAGGCCATGGATGCAATAAGGGAAGCCATGGACCTGAGACTGGTTCCGGTTTCTCTGCCGCTGGGGGAACATGAGAATTTCAGGGGTATTGTAGATCTCATACAAATGAAGGCCTTTGAGTTCAGTAATGATGGAAGCGGCAATGGCAACCCTGTTGATATCCCGGCTGATCTTCAGGACGAAGCTGAAAATTCGAGAAACAATTTGATCGAGTTTGCCGCAGAATCTGATGATGTGCTGCTGGAAAAATTTTTTGAAGGCGAAGAACTTACTCCCGATGAAATTATTTCCGGCCTGAAACAAGGCATAATGAGCGGGGGTTTTATCCCTGTGTGCTGCTGTTCTGCCTTAAAAAACATGGCCAGCAACATCTTACTTGACCTAATCGTACAGTTTATGCCTTCGCCTGATGAGCTTGGGAGTGTTTCCGGCACTGATCCCAAAAGTGGGGATGAGACAGCACGCGATCCGTCTCCTGACGCCCCGGTATCAGGCCTTGTCTTTAAGACCCTTACAGATCCCTATACAGGGCGTCTTTCCATTATCCGGGTCTATTCCGGCACGCTAAAACCTGACAGTTCACTCTATAACTCCAACAAAGGAAAAACTGAGCGTTATGGTCAGATATTTGCCCTTGAAGGTAAAGCACAAAAGCCTTTGGAAGAGGCCGGACCCGGTGAGATAGTGGCAATAGCAAAGCTAAAGGAAACAGCTACTGGTGACACCCTTTGTAATCCTGCAAATGCGATAACCTATCCATTTGTGGCTCTTCCCTTGCCGGTCCTGACCTATGCCCTCAAGCCAAGGAGTCGAGGAGATGAGGAGAAAATAACCCAGTCCCTCGCACGACTCCAGGAGGAAGATCCCACAATTGATGTAAAGCGCGATCAACAAACAAAGGAACTCCTGCTCTCTGGAAACGGGCAAATTCACATAGATGCCACTGTGGAAAAGATGGCAAGGAAGTTCGGCGTGCAGGTGGACCTTGCCCTTCCGCGTATTCCCTATCATGAAACCATAAAGACATCGAAGAAAGCCATTATTTATCGACATAAAAAGCAGTCCGGCGGAGCAGGGCAGTTTGCAGAGGTCCACTTTGACATCTCACCACTCCCAAGAGGTAAGGGTTTTGAGTTTGAAGAAGCCCTTGTGGGAATGAATGTCCCAAGAAATTTCGTTCCGGGAGTGGAAAAGGGACTGAGGGAAGCCACAGGGTCTGGACCACTTGCCGGATACCCGGTTGTTGATCTAAAAGTGCGTTTCTATGACGGCAAATCCCACGAGGTTGATTCCTCTGAAATAGCTTTTAAGATAGCATCCATCAATTGCTTCAAGAAAGGCGTGCTGGAGGCCAGGCCTACCCTGCTCGAACCCATTGTGAAACTCACCATAACTGTGCCTGATGACGCTGTTGGAGATATAATTGGTGACATAAACAGCAGACGTGGCAAGGTCATGGGCATGGAACCAGGCCAAGGTGGACGGCAGGCCATTGTATCACTTGTTCCCCTGGTAGAGGTACAACGCTATATGTTGGATCTTAATGCCATGACCGCCGGCTGCGGAACATTCACCATGGAACAATCTCACTACGAAGACGTGCCACCGAATCTAACTGAAAAGATTATTGCCCAAGCCAAAGAAAAAAAGGCCTAGAAGGACAACCAGTGTATACTGCCGGGGTTCTCACTGTGAGTGACAGCGCTGCCAGGGGAGATGTGAGAGATGAATCCGGCACTGTAATCCGTCATCTGCTCGAACAGCATGGTTACGATGTGCTCCTATACAAGACAGTCCCTGACGAAGTACAAGATGTCATAGACATATTGATCACATGGATAGATAGAACTTCTTTGGATGTCATAGTTACGACAGGTGGCACGGGATTGTCTCCCAGGGACATCACACCTGAAGCCACAAAATCCATAATAGAGCGGAAGGTTCCCGGGATAGCGGAAGCCATCCGCATCAAGGGCCTTGATTCCACGCCAAGGGCCATGCTCTCAAGAGGGATTGCCGGAGTTCGGGGTAAAACACTTATTATCAATCTGCCCGGCAGCCCTTTGGCCGTGGCCCAAGGAATGGAGGTAATACTTCCAGTGCTTAAACATGCCTCTGATAAAATCAAGGGAGACACCACTCCCTGCCTAAAAATATAGCCCATGAAGATAGGAATAGTCGGAATATCAGGTTCTGGTAAGACCACT
>JAFDDO010000105.1 GCA_019310825.1 Deltaproteobacteria bacterium
AAGAGTATGTCAAGCTCTTTTAAAAAGGCGGAACCCCCACTTGTGTATAGTTGTGTGGGATATGTTTCTGCGCTTGAGTTCGCCTTATAGAAATCTATTGCCTTTTTCAGTTCTGATGCCCAAACATCACATAGCTCTTTGCAAACCGTGGTCACTTCTTTCATGATTGCAGCATCTTCAGACCCGGTAATCTTTATTCTTTCCGCATCTACATATTCCAGCCCCGTAGCTTCCTGGATAGCCTCTGTAAGTTGAGCTCCTCCAAATGCCATGTCTCTTGCAAAAAGAGATGTACCTTGCAAAACTATGTTGATGTTTGTCTTCTGGGCTCCTATGTCCACTAAGGCTATAGGTTCAGTTAAAAGGCCAAAAGCACCTTCAAAGGCATTTCCAAGGGCAAATGCATCCACGTCCACTACTGCCGGGGACAAACCTACTTCCTGAGTAAGTGAGGCATATCCATCAACAATCTCTCTTTTGGCAGCAACAAGAAAAATCTCTGTCCCGCTGCTTTTTTTGCATTCCCCATCCAGCGCATGAAAATCCACATAGACTTCTTCGATTTCAAAGGGTACGTATTTTTCTGCTTCGAAAATCAGACTGCGTTCTATCTCACCTTCGTCCTCATATGGAACGATTATTTTCTTGACAATGACAGAATAGCCAGCGATAGATGTGGCCGCGTATTTAATTTTTGGCCGGAGATTGTCTAGAAGTGTCTTTAGTGCCCCTGCAACTTTATCCGGCTCTTTTATTGAACCGTCTACTATGGCTTGGGGTGGGACCAAGGCACGGCCAACGCACTTGATGGTATGGTGTGTGCCGTTGCTGGATAGCTCAACAATTTTTATGCTGTGTGAACCTATATCCAGCCCCAGTGTAGGGCGTTGATGCTGTCCCCATTTTTTTGGCAGAGAAGGAAATTTCATTTTACCTGTTCCCGAGACACATAGATTCCTTACACTATTAAATTTGGCTCCATTATTGGTCCATGGGCGAAGCCTGGATAAATTATTTTATATATTTATACTTCGGTAAATTTCTTTTTTTTCTTAACTTTATATGAAAAAAATGTTCTTAAAATAATGGTTACTGTTAATGGTTGAAAAAATTTAATGTCCCAAGTTGGCTGTTAAATCCTGAACCACTAAACCTGGGAACGGGCACTAATCAGGAAAACTATTTTTATGACCGATCCTAAGAAAATTCGTAATTTTTCGATAATTGCCCACATCGATCATGGCAAATCTACGCTTGCTGACCGTATTCTGGAATTCACCGGTACTGTATCCGCCAGGGAAATGAAAAAGCAATTTCTGGACCAGATGGAGTTGGAAAGGGAGAGAGGGATCACTATCAAGGCCCAGACAGTGAGGCTTAAATACCGGTCAGAAGATAAAGAGACCTATGTGCTTAATCTGATAGATACGCCTGGCCATGTGGATTTTTCTTATGAGGTATCAAGGAGTCTTGCAGCCTGTGAAGGGGCCCTCCTTGTGGTTGATGCCACCCAGGGTGTGGAGGCCCAGACCTTGGCCAATGTCTATCTGGCACTGGAAAATGATCTTGAGATCATACCGGTGCTGAATAAAATTGACTTACCCAGTGCAGACCCTGAAAGGGTTGCACAAGAAATAGAGGACATCATAGGTCTCGATACCTCAGGGGCCATACTGGCAAGTGCAAAAGAAGGCCTGGGTACAAAAGAGGTCCTGGAGGCAGTAATACACCGGATTCCAGCCCCTGCAGGAGATCCTGGTCAACCACTTAGGGCGCTCGTTTTTGATTCATGGTTCGATTCATATCAAGGGACAGTTGTATTGATCAGGGTTGTACAAGGCACACTGAGACCTGGCATGCGGATACGCATGATGTTTACGAATCAGACCTATGAAGTTGATAGGACAGGCATTTTTTCCCCTAATCCTATAGATACGGATCAACTGACAGCTGGAGAAGTGGGGTTTCTTGCTGCTGGCATAAAGTCCGTGCGTGATACACGGATAGGCGATACCATTACAGAGGAAAGACGTCCTGCCGCAAGCCGCTTGCCCGGCTTTGAGCCGGTAAAGCCAGTGGTATTTTGCGGTCTTTATCCAGTAGATCCGGCCCAGTATGATCAGTTGAAAGAGGCTGTGGAAAAGCTATGGTTGAATGACTCGGCATTTTCTTATGAGCCTGAAAGCTCTGCAGCCTTGGGATTCGGATTCAGGTGCGGTTTCCTGGGGCTTCTTCACATGGAAATTGTGCAGGAGCGTCTTGAGCGAGAGTATAAGCTGTCCCTCATAAGTACGGCTCCGTCAGTATCTTATAAAATCGAACTTACTAGCGGGGAAATCGTCCATGTACACAATCCTGCCCAGATGACGTCAGCGGATAAAATAGAGCAAATAGCAGAGCCTTTTGTCCGAATGGAGATTTATGTCCCCAAGGAATATATCGGCTCTGTTATGCAGTTGTGCGATAAAAAAAGGGGACAACAGATAGATATGCGCTACCTTACGGAGAACAGGGTGCTGCTAAAATACGAACTCCCATTCAATGAGATTGTTCTGGATTTTTACGATCAGTTAAAGTCGATAAGCAGAGGTTATGCTTCTATTGATTATGACTTCCTTGGACATAGACCGGCCGGACTAGTCAAGCTGGACATCCTTATCAACAAACAACCAGTGGACGCCCTTTCGGTCATAGTGCACAAAGACAACGCCTATTACAGAGGCCGGGAACTTGTGGGCCGCTTGCGCAAGGTAATACCCAGGCAGATGTTTGAAGTTGTGATCCAGGCAGCCATTGGAAACAATATTATTGCCAAAGAACGTGTTGCTCCATTCAGAAAAGACGTTATAGCCAAATGCTATGGGGGTGATATCACTCGTAAGCGCAAGTTGCTGGAAAAGCAAAAAGAAGGAAAAAAGAAAATGAAGCACATTGGCCATGTGGAGATACCCCAGGAGGCCTTTCTGAGTGTGTTGAAGGCGTAATCAAGAGGAGAGACTTGCAGTCTTGGATCTATAGAGCTAATATCCCGAACCATGAAAATGTCCACTTTTTCAACAAAAAAACAGTCTAATAAGCGTTCCTGGCAGTCAGTAGCGTGGGAATATCTGCAGGCAATTCTCATCGCTCTTGTCCTGGCCCTCTTTATCAGGACCTTTGTGGCCCAGGCCTTTAAGATCCCCTCTGGTTCAATGGAGAGTACTCTTCTTATAGGTGATCATATACTCGTAAACAAATTCATATATGGTGTCAGGAATCCCTTTACCAGGGAACTCTGGATCCCAGTCAAGAAACCTGAGCGCGGAGATGTGGCTGTCTTTATTTATCCACTGGACAGGAAAAAGGATTTCATAAAACGTGTGATTGGTATAGAGGGAGACACGGTCCAGATAATAAATAAAAAAGTATATGTGAACGGAAAGCTATTTTCTGAGCTACAAGGCATGCAGCACACAGATCCCCGAATATTGTCGGCATCAGTTCAACCAAGGGATAATATGGGACCTGTGACTGTTCCGAAGGACAAGATTTTTGTAATGGGCGATAATAGAGATCAAAGTTATGATAGCAGATTCTGGGGGTTTGTACCTAATAAGGACTTGAAAGGTGAGGCATTTACTATTTATTGGAGTTGGAATTCGGATAAATTTTGGCCAAGGTTCGAACGTGTAGGTGATCTTGTTCGCTAGTGATAGTGCGGAAGTGTTAGCTTGACACCTATCAAATCAAATGTTACAGAATATCCGCAACTTTTTGGGCGGGTAGCTCAGTGGGAGAGCATCGGCCTTACAAGCCGAGGGTCACAGGTTCAAACCCTGTTCCGCCTACCACGCTTTGAGAAAAGACATCAGATATGGGGTCGTAGTTCAGTTGGTTAGAACGCTGGCCTGTCACGCCAGAGGTCGCGAGTTCGAGTCTCGTCGACCCCGCCATTTAGACAAATTAGGGCATATCTCAATCCCTAAATTCGCAATTCCTCAATTATTACTATGAACTTAGACGTAATAGGTTTTGCTTTTAAAAAAGGAATATCTCTTTTGTTGATGCCTTCAGGCACGATATTTGTGTGCCTTTTTTTTGGTTTTTTCATCTGGCCCCTGAAGCGGCGGCGGAATTTGGCCCGAACATTATTCGTCTTGGCCTTCCTTATTTACGGTTTGGCCGGAAGCGCGCCTGTTGCCAATTTCTTGATTTGTGGCCTTGAGCGTTCAGCCCAATCTGATAATTCAACTATATCTGCAAGTGATGATAATATAACTACGGTGGTGATGCTATGCGGAGGGGCCTCCCCTGATGAGGATAGGCCGATTGCAGACCGTCTTACGCCCAGTACAAGGCTCAGAGTACTAAAAATTCGAGAACTGTGTCGCGACAATTCGAATATTAAAAAGCTTGTAATTGTTGGTGGTTGTGCCAGGCCCACCGGCTGTCCGTTTTCTGAAGCACAGATATCTTACTCCTGGCTTAAGGAACTGGGTTTGCCAAACAACGTGGATGTGTCTCTGGAGGAAAACTCCAGGGATACGGAGGAGAACATGAGGGCCGTAAGTAAAATCATGGAACAAACGCCCTTCTACTTAGTTACATCTGCTGCACATGTGCCAAGGGTCCTCTTGATTGCAAAAGATATGGACCTCAAAGTTCACCCCGTCCTATGTGATTTTCAGTGTTCTCAGAATCAATGGAGTCCATGGGATCTTTGGCCTAATCCTGACAATCTCGGTAAAGCTGATTTTGCATGTCACGAATACATTGGGATTACATGGTTACGGCTTAAGCATTATTTCAATAAGGTTCTCAATATTTAATTCCTTCAGCCTTTTTACCGAAAATGGTAGAGGGGCATAATGTCAACAACCTGTTTTTTTTCTCTAAGCATTTTACTCTTTCTTTGGCTTTTTACGTGTATGGCCCTAGTGGTGATTTTGCATAAGCACAGGGCTTCAAGTACCGAACCATCATCTTTCTATTCGGAGTTGCTTGTCGGGCTTGCTTCAGCAAAATATCAGGAGGCAAGGGAGGCATCAAGGCGGCTCAGTGAAGTGGCTGATGCCCTTCATATAGGTTTAATGGAACTTAAGGGCAACCGGATAAATGAGATAAACCAGAGTGCTGTTGAGCTATTGCCCGAGGACATGAGAAGCGGTCGGTCCTTAACAGGACTGTTGGCATCATTGCAAGAAAACGGTCCCAGAATTATTGAGTTAGATCAGACGGCTGTTCAATTAAGCAAGTTGCCGACCTCCGGCTCTCAGGATCTGGTCCTTGTACAGGACGTCACAGAGAGCTTCCTTATGGCACGGAAGCTTAAACAGCATGAAAGTTTGGCCCTTCTTGGCCAGATGACTGCGCAGATGGCCCACCAGATAAAGACCCCTCTTGCCGTACTGGCCGGACAGGCGCAGATGCTCGCAAGACATCTAAACACGGACATGGCAATAAAGGACCAGGCAGAAGCCATTTATCATGAGGCCAGAGATCTTGCTAAGCAAATAAATGAGATATCGAATTTCTATAAGAAAAGAGAGCCGTATTTCAAAGATGTTGAACTATGCCGATTACTTGATGATGTAAAGAAAAGACTCGATTTTCCGGATCATCCATACGAAATAAGTATCGAGTGCCCGGATGAAATTACCTTTGAGACAGATCCGGGTCTGTTACAAAATCTGCTGTTTTTGCTTGGGCAAAATGCCCTTTCATCGGAAATTGCCGCCTCACTCCTGTCTATAAGCGCAGTAAAGGACAATGAACAGGTGACTATCAGGGTAAAGGACAATGGCGCAGGTGTGCCTGAGGCTATGCGTGATAAGCTCTTTGAGCCATTTGAGAGCACAAAAGGGGAAGGACTGGGGTTGGGCCTGTTTCTTGCTAGAGACCTGACACGTCAGATGGGTGGCAGCATTGAACTGGAAGAAGTTGAGCAGGGGGCCTCTTTCAGGTTGAATTTTCCAATACGCTGCATACGGTGAAAACAGTGTGGAAAAAATATGCGGGGATCAAGCCAACCCCCTTTTTTTCAGGTAGATTTGGACTGCGGTGATTGCAGCCGGTGTAATTCCAGAAATCCGTGAGGCCCTCCCGATGGAATCGGGCTTCTGAACGCTCAGCTTCTCCTTGATCTCATTTGACAGCCCAGGGATGTTTTTATAGTCCAGGTCATATGGGAGGCGGACAGACTCCCATTTTCGGAATTTGGCCACCTCAGCTTCCTGACGAGCTACGTAGCCTGAGTACTTGGTCTTGATTTCCACCTGGCATGCCACTTCAGGGGACAGATCCTCCAGTTCGGTATATCTCTCGGCCACAGCTTTGAGATTAAGCTCAGGGCGACGCAGGATGTCTTCAATACTGACCTGGTGCCTGATGGGTTTTGAACCAAGGGATTTAAGCCAGTTATTCAACTCTGCCCCTGGGCGGAGCTTTATTCGTCTGATTATTTCAAGACCACGCGAAATTTCCTGTTGTTTCCTTTCAAACAGTCCCCAAGCATTATCATCCACAAGGCCGATACGTCTTCCAAGAGGCATGAGCCTGAGATCAGCGTTATCTTCCCTCAGTAACAGCCGATACTCCGCCCTTGAGGTGAACATCCTGTAGGGTTCCTTTGTGCCTTTGGTCACAAGGTCATCTATAAGTACGCCTGTGTAGGCCTGAGACCGGTCGATAATCACAGGTTCCTCTTCCCGCACCCGCCGGGCAGCGTTTATACCTGCCATGAGGCCTTGGGCCGCAGCCTCTTCATAACCGGATGTCCCGTTGATCTGTCCTGCGAAAAAGAGGCCTTTGACCAGATGGGTCTCCAGGGAAGGCTTGAGCTGCACAGGGTCTGCATAGTCATACTCTATGGCATATCCGGGTCGAAGTATCTCTGCGTTTTCGAGCCCCTCTATGCTTCTGACCATTGCCAGTTGTACGTCTATAGGCAGGCTTGTGGGAATGCCGTTGGGATAGATCTCAACTGTGTCCAGTCCCTCAGGCTCCAGAAATATCTGATGTCTTGGCTTTTCAGGGAAACGGAAGACCTTGTCCTCAATTGACGGGCAGTATCTGGCACCCACACCCTCGATTACACCGGTAAAAAGTGGGGACCTGTCCAAGCCTCCCTGGATGATCTTATGTGTCTTTTCGTTGGTATAGGTCAGATAACAGGGTACTTGTCGCAAGGGAATTTTTTTCGTGGCAAATGAAAAAGGTCTTGGTTGTGGATCTCCTTTCTGGACCTCAAGCCCTTTAAAATTGATTGACCGTGCGTGCAGGCGAGGGGTAGTGCCTGTCTTAAGCCTTCCGATGCGGAAACCCAATTCTGCCAAAGATTTCGATAACCTGTTGGAACGAGGATCGCCCATACGTCCGGCAGGGAAACTGTTAAGCCCGATGTGGTTAAGCCCTTTAAGGCAGGCCCCG
>JAFDDO010000106.1 GCA_019310825.1 Deltaproteobacteria bacterium
CCCTTACCAAAGGTCAACACGGCGAGACTGTTACTCAGTTTGCCATGAAGTATGTGGAAAAGACCGGGCTTATCAAGTTTGACTTTCTCGGGCTGAGAACCCTGACTGTAATAGATACAGCCCTCAAGCTTATCAAAGACCACCTTGGGACGGACATTAACCTGGCCAAGATTCCCCTGGATGATCCTGAAACTTATGGACTTTTGTCAAGCGCGAATACCACCGGAGTATTTCAGCTTGAAAGTCCGGGCATGAAGGGCCTTTTACAGCGCATGAGGCCCTCCGGCTTCACTGACATAATAGCCCTGGTGGCCCTCCACCGGCCGGGGCCTATGGAAAGCGGCATGGTGGACCAGGCTGTAAAGGCCAAAAACGGAGAGGTTGAAGTAACCTATCTCCTGCCGGAGCTTGAGCCCATTCTCAAGGAGACATATGGGGTCATAGTCTATCAGGAACAGGTGATGAAAATAGCCCAGGTACTTGCAGGGTACAGCCTTGGTGAGGGCGATATCCTGAGAAGGGCCATGGGTAAAAAAGATCATAAAGAAATGGCTGCCCAGAGGGACCGCTTTCAATCAGGTGCCATAAAGCATGGAATCCCGGATTTTAAGGCCAAGATCATCTTTGATTTGATGGAGAAATTTGCAGGATATGGTTTTAACAAGAGCCACTCTGCGGCCTATGCCCTGATAGCCTATCAGACTGCATGGTTAAAAGCGCACTATCTCGTGCCATTTATGGCTTCGCTGTTATCCAACGAACTGGGAAATACAGATGGGGTGGTAAAGTTCATAAGCGAGTGCCGGGCTAGAGATATTCAAATTCTCCCACCGGACATTAACCACAGTAAGGTGGATTTCATAATAGAGGAGGCGAGTATCCGCTTTGGCCTTGCAGCCGTAAAAAATGTCGGATCAGGTGCAATAGAGGTCATTGTCCAGGAAAGAGAAAAAAATGGTCTATATTCCAGCTTTGAGGACTTCTGCTCCAGGGTTGATCTCAAAAAGGTTAACAAGCGAATGCTTGAAAGTCTTATAAAGTGCGGGGCCTTTGATTCCCTTGGCCACAGACGTTCGCAATTGATTGCCGTCCTTGACATAGCCCTGGATCTTGGACAGTCCAAAAAACAGGAACGGCTTTCAGGTCAGATGTCTCTTTTTGACTTTATGGCCCAGGCAGTTCCTGAGAAGCCACAGGAGTCTGCGCTAATCCTGCCTGATATACCTGAATGGCCTGAACTTGAATGTCTTGCCAATGAAAAAATTTATCTTGGATTCTATATCAGCGGACATCCACTGGATCCATACAGGGATGACCTTTCAAGGATGGCCAGTGAACATACCGGTAATGTTTCCGGGATGATGGATGGGGGCCAGATTGGTCTCGCGGGTATAATTCGGACCAAAAAGGAAATCACCACCAAAAAGGGAGATCGAATGGCCTTTTTGACCCTTGAAGACTTACATGGTTCTATTGAAATAGTCTGTTTCCCTGAGATGTACGCAAAGGCAAAAGAATTGATTGATGATGATTCGCCTGTGTGGGTGGAGGGGACTCTCAAAAAGGAAGATGACAAGAAAATTAACAAGATACTTGCGAATTCCATAGAACCGCTGGATAAAGCCTGTAAACAAAGAGTAAGTGGACTCCTGATCGAGCTTCAAGGAGATCTGGTAGGACCCCCGGTGCTCAAGCCCTTGCAGGATCTGTTTAACAAACACCATGGATCATATCCAGTGAAACTGGCTATTACTCTCAAGGAGAGAGGCCGGGTAATTCTAGGCCTCCCTGAGGAATATAATGTGAGCATAAGCCCGGAGCTTACTGGTAGTATGAATGATTTGTTGGGTTATGCCGGATTAAAAGTAGAATACGAACCAGGTAACAATAATTCGAAATTCGAATTAAAGGATTGAAAGACTATAGGTATTATGAAATGAATACCGAAGGAATAAAGATCGTCTGCCAGAACCGTAAGGCCAGACATCAATATCATATAGAAAATACCGTGGAGGCAGGTCTTGTACTTCTTGGGCCCGAGGTCAAGTCCCTGAGGGAAGCAAGGGCCAGCCTCTCTGATGGATATGTGGGCTTAAGGTATGGCGAGGCATGGCTACACAACGTTCACATATCCCCATATCCTTATGCAGCCAATAGCGTTAAACTGGATCCGACAAGGGCCAGGAAGCTCCTTCTCAGTCGCCGGGAAATACGGAAGTTGACAGGAAAAATTCAGGAACGCGGATATACCCTGATACCGCTTCGGATTTATTTCAAAAATGGTAAAGCAAAAGTGGAACTCGCCCTAGCCAAGGGTAAAAAATTGTATGACAAGCGGGAGACCATGAGGCGAAAGACACTGGAACGGGAATTCCAGAAGGATTATAAGATACGGTAATAATGCGTCGTTGGTAGTAAAGGCCGGAAATTAAGACACAATTGACCGGACAAGGTCACCGCGGCCGACTACTCCCACTATTTTTTTTCCTCGCAGGACAGGGATAGTGCTTATCCGTTTTTCCGCCATGAGGCTGGCCACTTCATCAATGGGAGTCTCATCCTCCACTGTCATAACATCCCGTGTGCAGATGTCCTCCACTGTGGTTCCTGCCATCTTTCTGAGTTCTTTATCGAGTTTTTTCGGATTTTCAAGAAAGATGGCTGAGTCCATAAAAAATATCACACTAGGGATATGCAATTTTTTGTTTTGGTCAATAAGATCAGCCTCTGTTACAACCCCATCAAGGTTTCCGTCATCATCGACAACAGGCACGCCGTTAATGCGGTTTTCAGAGAGCAGTTTGGCCAGATCAAGCACCGATGTGTCAGGATGAACCGTAATCACAGGTGATGTCATGATGTCTTTTGCTTTGCGCATAAAAAAACCTCACTGCCTTACCCGTTTCACTTGTTGAAGCTCGCTTCTTCAACAATTACATTATATTTGTAACCCGCACCAAAATCCTTGTCGGTATAAAGTGTGCCGGTGACAGTGATTACATCTCCAACCGAGGACATTTCCTGGGATGTTACAACAAGGTCGTAATTTCCTTTTTCCTCATCACCTGTTCCGTCCTGCAAATGAATCCAGTTCTTTCCCATAATTTTGGAAAGGACTTTTACGACTTTGCCTCGCACAATTACTTTGTTGTTGCAGAGACTGGATTTTTTCTCGTAGATTTCGGCAATGGTATATGCATCCTGGCCGGTAGCCTTTTCAACTTTCACGTCATCAATCGGTGTGCTGACGCCCATTCCTCCACTTGCAGGGGCTTTCATCATTTCCATCGGGAGATCTCCGGGGGGCATTTTCACGTTTTTTCCAACTGATTCGTCTTTTCCGGAGACAGGACCTGCGGAGAATATGATCTTTTCAAAGGTGCGATTAAGAGTTGTGCTGGTGAAATTAGCCATTTCTATGCCGTGGGTAAGGACAACTTCCCCTCCCATAGAGACCTGCATTTCAGGCACCGCTACCCATATTTTTTCTCCTTCCTTGTCCAGCAGTATATAAGTATATCCCGCGCTATTCATGGTTTCTGCCACCTTGCCCGAGAGTGTGTCCATCTTGACAGGGGCTTTCATGCCTTTATCTGCAGGGGCCTGGGTTTTGGACTTATAACTGGAATCGCCGTTACAGGCTATTAGGCCAATTAATGAAAAAAGGATTAATAAGGTTTCAAAAAGATTTTTTGCCCTAACTCGTCTTGTCATTTTATCTACACCTGTTTCTTGATATTTTTGTACCTGTGCGCTCAGGAAACTATTCAAAATCAATCTCGAAAACACGAAAGTACGAAAATATGAGATAAAAACCTAAAAGTCAAGTTAGCGCGTCAATCCACAGACTTCCCTTACGTGTTTTCAATCTTTCGTGTTTTCGTGATGATTCTTTTTTGCTTTCCTAACGATAAAACAAATTCTTATTATACTTTTGGCCATAATGTCACTTTTGTTGCGCCCCAGCCGCCTCCGTCGTTTCCCATCAATGTGAAGTCGCGCACCTCAGGTAGGCGACTCAAGATGGAATGGACCGTGCGCCGAAGGGTCCCGGTCCCTTTTCCATGGATTATACGTACCTCGATTATGCCTCTGCTCCGGCATTCCGCCAGGTAGTCAGGCACGAGATCCTTTATTTCCCGGGCATTGAAGGTATGCAGGTCGAGGATGCCGTCAATGGGAAATTCGACCACATTCTCATTATGGATGTCCATCCGCGCAGACGCTTTAGGGCTTTCAGCCGCTGACCACACCTACTGTGGAATCAGTGCAGCGCTGTACTACCTCTCTACTGACGCTGCCCATGAACAGTTCCTGAAAGGCGGAACGGCCACGCCGGCCGATAATGAGCAAATTTACCTGCTTTTTCTTGGCCGTGTTGAGGATGACCTCACCCGGGGTGCCATATTCAACCACGCTCACAATCTTGGATTCACTTATCCCGCTGTCAGTAAAAATCTGCTGCGCTTCGTTGAGTATGTCTTCCTGAGTCTGATTCGTATGCTCACGTTTTGCGTAACGAGCAAGGTCAATAACATTTAGCAGGGTCACTTCAGCCACGGCATTGCCGTAACATTTGGCCAGGATCGCTGCCTCACGGACTGCTGCAACTGCGTGTGGAGACCCATCCAAAGGCACGAGGATTCGCGGGATGGGGCAGGCACCGGCTTTCAGTATCTCTACCTTGGCCCCTATTACATAGACTGACTGATGGACCGGTTTATGGAGCAGGGAAGCAGTCACACTTCCAAGCAGGGCCTCTCTTACTGCAGAGACACCTCGCCGGCTCATGATAATGGTAGAATAGTCTCCCTCCTCGGCCACCTGAAGGATCTGTTCAGCAGGCACTCCGTCGGCTATTTTCTGATTAATAGGCGCCTTGGCGCCAAATTTTTTCAGCTCGGCCTCTGCCTCTGCCAGCATGGGCGTGATGTTTTTCGAGATATGATCTTCCCTGGACGTCTTGAAGATATCACTCTCAATAATCTCACCCTTCACGCGCACCTTTGCCATGTCTGCCAGGTGGCGCTTGAGATATCCGCCCGCCAGGACCCGGAGCAATGTAATGGTCTGGACCCTGTCAGCCAGGGCCGAGGTCAGGCAGCCGCTGAAACTGACAGCCCGCTTGCTGGGCTCGCTGCCATCAACCGGCAACAGAAAACTGGTCAATGGTTCGACAGCTCCGGCCTTCCTGACCATGGGTTCCGCCATAGTCTCTTTAGTAGAACCTTCTTCAATATTGATAAATTTTGTAATGGCCTGCTTGAGTTCAGTGCGTGACAAGACCCCTAATGGCTGATGCTGCTCATCCACAACAGGGATTCTTGACTGGCCGTGTGACATGGCAATAACAACGGCCTCCATAAGACTGCTTTCGAGGGTGATTGTCTTGGGATCTTTGTTCATGAACTTCTCTATGGGAATATTCTTAGCCGCTTCGCATGCATCTTTGAATATTTCCTCGGTTGCAAAGTGGGCGGCTATCTCATCGCTCACCACATATCCCGGTACTACCTGTCTGATAAGATCAAAAGATTGCATCTCACCGATAAGCTTGCCCGACTTGTTGACCACGAGAAGTGAGTTTGTCTTGTCGATGATCATCTTTCTCAAGGCATCAACAAAGACTGCATCCTGACCAATAAGCACTGCCTTTCTCATTATGTCCTGAATTTTAGTATTCATCTCAATATTTCCTCTGCTGGAATTAAACGTGCTTTCGAGAGACCTCTGACCGGAGAGCAGGAGAAAGCTGACGCCTCATTCCGGTTTTGATCAACAAGGTCTTACAGACAACATTTTGCATTACTGCGGCCATCACCTGTATGGTCCTTCCAGCCAATGGGGGAAGAGGAGAATTGCGATCGTGGCGACAATTAATGTTGCAAACATTGCGATGCTGCCGGATTTAAACCATCGTTTGAAGGTGATCGGATCGTCAGTCTGCTCACTCTTTGCCACTACGACGACATTAGCAGTAGATCCGATGGGAGTCCCGTTGCCGCCAAAACCCACGCCCAGTGCCAGGGACCACCACAGTATATTCACCGGCACGCCAAGGGTTTCCAGGTTCTGAATCACAGGGATCATGGCCATGGTAAAGGGGATGTTGTCAACAGCAGCGGATGCAACGGCCGAGACCCACATGATGACCAAGGCTGCCACTACGAGATTGCCGTGAGCCAGCCCGGCGACGCTGCCGGCCAGATACCCAAGGACCCCTGAATGCTCCAAGCCCCCTACTATGACAAACAGGGCGGCGAAGAACAGCAAAACGCTCCACTCGACCTTTTCCAGAATGGGCTGGGGGTCACGTTTAGGGGTTACAAGTATGAGACATATGGAAGCACCGATCAGAGCGACCATCGAAGGGGGCATGTGAATAGCGTGGTGGATGAAAAATATTGCCACGACCATACACAGGACACCCATTATGATCTTGCAGGTCTTCCAGTCCTTCATGGCATCCCATTCATTCATCTTCATGAGTTTGTCAATATTTTTCGGCTTTATGGCCAATTCCTTCCTGAAACAAAACTTCAGGCAAATCAGGGTGACAAACCACGCAACTACTACTATCGGGGCAATATGAAAGAGAAAGTCATTAAAGGTGAAAGGTGCGGCGCTGCCGATCATAATGTTCGGCGGGTCACCGACCAGGGTGGCAACACCGCCAGTGTCCGACAGCAATGCCTCTGCCATCAGGGTGGGGGCAGCGCTGACTTCTAAAATTCTTGCAATGATTATGGTGACAGGGGCTATCAGGACAACAGTGGTTACATTGTCAAGAATCAGGGATACCAGAGTGGTAATCGTCCCCAGTACCACGACCAGCTTCCATGGATCACCCTTGGTCTTCTTGGCTGAGACGATCGCCAGGTACTGGAAGGCGCCAGTGGTTTCCAGGATCGCCACTATGGTCATCATGCCCAGGAGCAATCCTATGGTGTTGAAATCAATGCAGCGCAGGGCTTCACCAGGGCTATAAAAATGTAAGAAAATACCTGCAGTCACCATTACTACGGCACCGAACATGCCGATGACCGTCCTGTGCACCTTCTCTGTAAGGATCAGTGCAAAAGTCACTACAAAAATAACCGATGATAGTATAAATGTAATTGAAGTTGGTGATACTGCCGCTGCGGCACCATGTCCCGTCATTACCTGACATCTCCTTTGAATAACTTTTTGATTACAGGGTTTACTCTGGGGTTTCCTCTAATGACCAGCGGGTTTTTATTCGTGATCGATTTATAAATATCTTTTTCTCTCCTCCAACCGGTTAAAAAGATTATCTAAATCGATCATAGAATCCCTGACAGATTCGGCATTTTCAAATCTTCTTTTTTACCTTTAAATCATCTTTCAAATATGTATGAAAGAGT
>JAFDDO010000008.1 GCA_019310825.1 Deltaproteobacteria bacterium
TAATCATTAAACTAATAGCTAATCGCTAAAGGCTAATCGCTAAATAGCTGAGCGATTAGCTGTTAGCCATTAGCCTTTAGCTTTGAAAAAATCAAGGCATTACATGATTACACTGCAAAAAGCGTGAAACATGATCCCGCTCAAAAAGCCTTCAGCCTTCAGCCTTCTAACTTCCACCTGCCTTCTCACCTTAAAAAGCGGAATCATGAGTATCTTGCTAAATCAGTACTTAGGTGGTACATAGAGCCTCTTTACTGTTGATATCGCACGTTCAGTGAGACCCTGTGGTGCTGTCTGAGTAGTCAGATGGTGGAAGGGTGTTTTTATGACTGGACGGAGGAAAAAACCACATTTATTTCAAGGAGAAACTATGGCTTACGTTACAATGAAACAGTTGCTTGAAGCAGGTGTCCACTTCGGGCATCAGACCAGACGATGGAATCCCAAGATGAAGCCTTACATCTTCGGTGCCAGAAACGGAATCTATATTATAGATCTCCAGAAGACCGTAAAGCTTTTCAAGGTTGCTTACGATTTTGTAGTAGATACCGTTGCTCAGGGTGGGAAGTTACTTTTCGTTGGTACCAAGAAACAGGCCCAGGATTCCATAGTTGAGGAAGCCAATCGATGCGAAATGCCCTTTGTAAACAGCCGTTGGTTGGGTGGGATGCTCACAAATTTCCAGACCATCCAGAAGGGTATTGATCGCCTGAAACGTTTTGAGGCCATGTTTGAAGACGGCACTATCGAGCGTTTTCCCAAGAAAGAGATCCTTCGTATGGACAGGTTGCGCCAGAAGCTGGATCGCAACCTTGGTGGAATAAAGGATATGGGCTCGCTGCCCTCTGCTGTTTTTGTTGTGGACTCAAGGCAGGAGCAGATCGCAGTAAAGGAAGCCAACAAGCTCGGAATTCCGGTGGTTGCAATAGTTGATACCAACTGTGATCCTGACGGTATAGATTACATTATTCCGGGAAACGATGATGCCATTCGGGCTATACGCCTTATTTCATCTTTAATGGCAAATGCATCTATGGAAGGCAGGAAAAGGTTTGTCGAGGTCCAGCAGGCCGCTGCCGACAAAAAAGTTGAAGAGGAAATGGCGGGCGATGATACCACAGGTCAGGAGGAAGTAACCGTTGCCGAAGTTGCTGTCGGTGAACCTGTTGTTGTCAGCGAAGTCGTTGCCCCTGAAATCGCTACAGACAAAGATGATGATTCTGAGGCAAGTGTTTCATAAAACCTAAGTTGAGCATTTAGCTTTTAGGTATTAGTAACCTATTTGGAAAACAGCAGTAAATTAACCGCTAACAGCTAACGGCTAATACCTAATTTTGTAATAACAAAACATCTTGTAATCATTAAACTAATAGCTAATCGCTCAATTTAGTAATAAGAGACTCACGCAAAGGCGCAAATTTTTCTTGTTTTTCTTTGCGCCTTTGCTTGAAACATGATTTTGTTCAAAAAGCCCAAGATGCAAGGCGCAAAATTTTCCAGGAATGAGACGTACTTATTGTACGTCGCAGTGAATGGAAAATTGAAGCAACGCCGCAGATTGGGTTTTTTCAGCGGAATCATAATTAATTTGGAGGATTGACATAATGACACAGATTGCTGCTGCAATGGTCAAAGAACTCAGGGAGCGGACCAAGGCAGGTATGATGGATTGCAAGAAGGCTCTTCAGGAGTGCGATGGAGATATGGGGAAAAGCGTTGACTGGCTGCGTCAGAAGGGGCTTTCAGTTGCCGCCAAGAGGGCAGGGCGGTCAACTTCCGAAGGCGCTGTCCAGTGTTATATTCATGCTGGTAACAAGCTTGGTGTTATGGTTGAGGTCAATTGTGAGACGGATTTTGTGGCAAAGACAGATCAGTTTGTCCAGTTTGCCAGAGACCTGGCCATGCATATTGCAGCCATCAATCCTGTTTGCATAAAACGTGAAGATACTCCTCCGGAGCTTATAGAGAACGAGAAGGAGATTTTTCGTAAACAGGCTGAGGAGTCCGGCAAGCCGGATAACATAATTGAAAAGATCATTGATGGTCGTATTGAAAAATTCTATAAGGAAGTCTGCCTGCTTGAGCAGCCCTTTGTGAAGAACCAGGATATAACTATCCAGGACCTTTTAAATGAGCTGATTGCCAAGATGGGTGAGAATATCAGTGTCAGGCGCTTTGTTCGTTTCCAGGTCGGGGTAGAAGCGGAATAATGGCAGAAACCACACAAGGATCACCGGTCTATAGTCGCATTTTACTGAAGCTCAGCGGTGAGGCCTTGCTGGGGGATGTGCCTTATGGGATATCTCCCGCAGTCATGGATGTCCTCGCCCGTGAAATTGCCCAGGTCCATGGTCTGGGTGTGGAAATGGGATTGGTTGTAGGGGGAGGAAATATCTTCAGGGGGATTGCCGGTTCTGCCCAGGGGATGGACAGGACAGCCGCCGATCAGATGGGCATGCTTGCCACGGTTATGAATTCCCTGGCCCTTCAGGATGCATTAAACAGGCATGGCGTCCAGGTAAGGGTGCTCTCAGCTATAGAGGTAGGGCAAATTGCAGAGCCATTTATCAGAGGAAGAGCCCTCAATCATTTGATTAAGGGCCGGGTAGTCATATTTGCCGCAGGGACAGGAAATCCCTTCTTTACTACCGATACTGCAGCAGCCCTCAGGGCCCTTGAGATAAATGCTGATGTCCTTTTCAAGGCCACAAGGGTGGATGGTGTCTACGACAAGGACCCGGAGATCGCTCCTGATGCGAAGAGGTATGATCGCCTTACCTATCAGGATGTTCTTGTAAAGGGTCTTAAGGTCATGGATGCTGCTGCCATATCTCTTGCCAAGGACGCAGATCTTCCGGTAGTCGTGTTTAATTTGCAGATCTCTGGTAATATAGAGCGGGCTGTGAAAGGTGAAAGGGTTGGCACATTGGTTGGAGGAGGTGACTGAAAATGAAAAAAGCAGAGATCCAAGAGGCAGGAGCCAAGATGGATAAGGCTATTGATGCTTTTGACAGGGACCTTGGTCGTGTACGAACCGGAAGGGCTTCCGCTGCCATACTGGAAGGAATTAATGTCGATTACTATGGGACCTCTATGCCACTTAATCAGGTGGCTTCTGTCGCTGTACCGGAGAGCCGCCTTTTGTCCATACAGCCATGGGATATCAAAATTCTGGTAGATATAGAAAAGGCCATTCTTAAGTCCGATCTTGGTCTCACTCCCTCCAATGATGGCAAGATTATCAGGGTAAATGTGCCACCCCTGACAGAGGAACGTAGAAAGGAATTGGTCAAACTAGTAAAAAAGATGGCTGAAGACTGCAGGGTGGCAATGCGGAATGTGCGAAGGGAGGCTATTGAACGTCTGAAGGGCCGGAAAAAAGCCAAGGAGATCTCAGAGGATGATCTCTTCAGGCTCCAGGATGAAGTCCAGGAGATAACCGACGATCATATCAAGAAGGTAGAAGGGATTATTGCCGATAAGGAGAAAGAGATACTGGAATTTTGATAAAAAGAATGGCCAAGCTACCAGACCTCATTCGGTTACCAAGACACGTTGCCATCATTATGGATGGTAACGGCAGGTGGGCCAAGCGTAGAGGATTTCCCAGGATCATGGGCCACAGACAAGGGGTAAAGGCCGTACGTTCTACAGTCCGTCTATGTAGAGAATTAAATATACAGGTTTTGACCTTGTACGCATTTTCACAGGAAAACTGGGATCGTCCCAAGGAAGAAGTGAGTGCATTAATGGACCTCCTGTATAATTACCTGAAGAGCGAGCTTGACGAGATGCTTGGGAATCAGATTTCTCTTCGGGCCATTGGACAAATCGAAAGCCTTCCTGAAAGGGTCAGGACCTGTCTTTTGGACACCATTGAGAGGACTTCTTCCAATACCGCTATGATTCTTAACCTCGCCTTGAGCTATGGAGGCAGGGCTGAGATAGTAGGGGCAGTCAGACGTCTTGCGCACAAATGTCTTTTAGGAACCCTGAATCCGGAAGATATAGACGAAGCCATGTTCGCTTCAAGCCTTTATACAGCCGGGCTTCCCGATCCCGATCTTCTTATTCGCACAAGCGGAGAAAACAGGCTCAGCAACTTCCTCCTTTTTCAGACAGCATATTCAGAGTTTTATATCACTCCTGCTCTTTGGCCGGATTTTGACAAAGATGAGCTTTTGAAGGCCCTTTTCGATTATCAGAAAAGAGAACGTCGTTTTGGGTTGACCAACGAACAGCATTCCGAATCATGCACCGCCAAAGGCTTTTAACTGCGGCGGCCTTGGGCCCTTTACTTTTCCTAGCGCTCTGGTGGGGGGAGAGGAGGCTTTTCGACTTGGTGCTCTTAGTAGCAACTGTTTTTTGTTTGTACGAGTACTTTACTATTTGTTTTCCAGGGAGTTGGGTAATACAGGTCTTTGGGGTTATGCTAGGGCTGTTTCCCTTGTTTTCAGTCTTTTTGTGGGGGAGTCCCGAATTTATGGTTCCTGCTGTTTATACGGCCTTTCTGGGAAGTGCTTTACTGTTTCTTGTTTCATACAGCAGGTGGTCCAATATTAGATGGAGCTGGGCAGCATTTTTCATGGGGATAGCATATATAGGTGTATGCGCGGCCCATTTGGGGCTTTTGCGTTACCTGCCCATGGGGAAGGAGTGGGTCCTGTTTCTTCTGGTAACGGTCTTTTGTGGTGATGCCGGGGCCTATTATGTAGGCAAAGGTATTGGAAGACACAAGTTATGCCCTAATGTGAGCAAGGGAAAGACAGTTGAGGGAGCTGCAGGAGGGCTGGCTTTAAATGCCATAGCGGCCTTTTTTCTCTGGTTTGTGCTCTTAAAAGAAATTGACCCAAGGGTCTTGGTGCCCCTGGCGCTGGTCATTGGAGCAGTCGGTCAGGTGGGGGATCTGGTTGAATCAATGGTTAAACGTTCTGTTGGTGTCAAAGATTCAGGTAGCATACTTCCCGGGCATGGAGGTGTCTTAGATAGAGCCGATGCGGTGCTATTGGCATCTCCTTTACTGTATTGGATCCTGTCCTTGTGCAGGATAGATGGTGTTTTGGTCGGATGAAGGAAACCAGAAGTATATCTCTGTTGGGATCTACAGGATCCATTGGTACAAATGTCCTTGATGTCGTAAGACGCTCCAAAGGGCAGTTTTCAGTGAAAGGCCTTGCTGCCGGAGAAAATGTCGAACTTCTTGCAGAGCAGATAAGGCAGTTCAGGCCTGAGATCGTATCAGTAATGACTGCAGAGCTTGCCGATCAAGTCAGATCTATGATTGAATTTGCCGATACCGAGGTCTTTTACGGAAAAGAAGGATATAAGGCAGTCGCAACAGTTGATGATGCAGATCTTGTTGTGTCAGCTATGGTGGGTGCAGCAGGTCTAATACCAACCCTTGCCGCTCTTGAGGCTGGGAAAGACGTTGCCCTTGCCAACAAGGAATCCCTTGTGGCTGCCGGCCCTTTGGTTACATCTCTTGCAAAAAAAAAGGGGGCCGCCTTAATACCCATAGACAGCGAGCATTCTGCCATCTTCCAGTGTCTGAGAGGACATCGCAAGGAAGACGTCAGGCGCATAGTGCTGACCGCGTCGGGTGGTCCATTTAAAGAGCTGAATAGACACGAGCTAATCAAGGTGACACCAGAAGAGGCTGTACGACATCCCAAGTGGTCCATGGGGGCCAAAATATCGGTGGATTCAGCTACCTTGATGAACAAGGGGCTTGAGGTGATAGAAGCCCGCTGGCTTTTTGATATTTCTGTGGATCGGATAGACGTGGTGGTTCATCCTCAAAGCATTGTACACTCCATGGTGGAGTTCATAGATGGCTCTGTATTGGCGCAGATGGGAATTCCGGACATGAGGGTGCCCATATCCTATGCCCTGGCTTGGCCCGGGCGCCTGGATATGTATCTTCCAAGCCTTAACCTGATTGAGTCAGGTTCTCTTGACTTTGAGATACCACATTTGGAGAAATTTCCATGCCTTGGATTGGCTTATGATGCGGCAAGGAAGGGAGGGACTGCTACCACGGCCCTTAATTCGGCAAACGAAGTGGCCGTAGAGGCCTTTCTTCAGGGACGCGTGGGTTTTACGGCAATTCAGGAA
Organism: Deltaproteobacteria bacterium; assembly: GCA_019310825.1. Lineage (GTDB taxonomy): Bacteria > Desulfobacterota > Dissulfuribacteria > Dissulfuribacterales > UBA3076 > UBA3076. The sequence goes on from JAFDDO010000008.1 coordinate 6,115, forward strand.
GTAGTTCGAGAAGTGATTGAGGCCTTTCCTGTTGAGGATATTAGAGATCTTGATGACGTGCTGAAGGCAGATGCCCTGGCACGACTGAGAGCCGAAGGGATTATACATAACTTGGAGAAATCGATATGACCACTGCTTGGTCATTTTTATTGGTACTTACCGGCATAATACTGGTCCATGAGTTTGGACACTTTATTGTAGCCAGGGGTTTTGGAATCAGGGTTTTGAAGTTTTCCGTGGGTATAGGGCCCAGGGTCTGGGGTGTGGTGCGCGGAGCAACGGATTATTGCATTTCCGCATTTCCTCTTGGTGGATTTGTAAAGATGTTGGGTGAGCAACCTGACGAGGAAGTACCTCCGGAGGAAAGGCCCTGGTCTTTTTCACACAAACCGGCTTGGCAGAGATCCTTTGTGGTAGCTGCAGGACCTGTTTTCAATTTTATTTTCGCCTGGCTAATTTTTTTCGTGATATTTTTGGTTTATGGGAAACCTATTATTTTAACAAGTATTGGGGAAGTCCAAACCGGTTCTCCTGCTGAGAAGGCAGGAGTGATGGCGGGAGATCGAATAGTTGCTATAGACGGACGTGACGTACATAGATGGGAAGAGGTGTCTGATGTGGTCGGGGCCAATAAGGGGAGTACTATTGTCCTGACATTACAACGGGGCCGGACTACTGTGTCGCTAGATATTATTCCAAAGATTTATGAGCTTAAAAACATATTTGGTGAAGAAGTTAAGGTACCTATGATCGGGGTTTCAGCATCCGGTGACTTTGAGATAGAAAAATTAAATCCATTAACTGCGATTGGGCAGGCATTTTCCCGTACCTGGGAACTAATAGTTCTTACTGGACAGGTTATTGTGAAGCTGGTTGAGCGTGTAATTCCTCTTTCCACCCTGGGCGGACCCATAATGATTGCCCAGATGGCCGGGCAACAGGCCGAACTTGGCATACTCAATCTTTTCTACTTTATGGCCCTTCTCAGCATTAACATAGGATTCCTGAATTTGCTTCCCATACCTGTCCTGGACGGCGGTCATCTGGCCTTCCTGGCAATAGAGGGCATCATGGGCCGTCCCCTCACCATGCGACAGAAAGCAATAGCCCAGCAGATCGGGATTTTTATTCTTCTGGCCCTAATGTGTGTGATTTTTTACAATGACATTGCTAGACTTTTGGGATTCATTCCTTCAGGGTAAAGATTGAGGGATTGAATAATTTGGTGATTGGGTAGATTTGTGGTTACTTTGTCTATCGAGACATCTGATTGCGTGGGAGGGGTGGCGTTGATACGCGACGGCCGGCCCGTGGCGGAAGTGGGCCTTGCCAGCAAGGAGACCCATTCCCGAAGATTGATTGTCATTATTAAATGGTTGATGCAGAGGCTGGGACTTGATTGGTCTGACCTTGGTTTACTTGCTGTAAGCTTGGGTCCGGGTAGCTTTACCGGACTTCGGATAGGTCTTTCCACTGCAAAGGGGTTGGCTTTTGCCTTAGGTCTACCACTGATTGGTGTTCCGACCCTTGATGCCTTGGCCAGTCATGTTATTGCATGCAAAGGGGATTTTGTGTGCCCGGTACTGGATGCCAGGAAGTCCCAGGTTTATACAGCTCTCTACCAGATTAGAACTTCCGGCGAGTTAGAGAAGATAAGTCCGTATCAGGTCATTTTTCCGGAGGAGTTGGCGGCCTTTGTGCCTTATGGCCAAAAGGTGTTATTGCTTGGAGGCGGCCTTTTGCTATATCAGGATATATTTGTACGTGGATTGGGTGATCGGGCAGTTATAGTCCCTAGCCATATGTCACATTTGAGGGCTGCATCTGTGGGTATCCTGGCAGAGCTCATGTGGCAAAAAGACAGCAAACCTGATGATTTTAAAACATTAAAACCAATTTATGTCCGTCCATCTGAGGCCGAGGCAAAAAAGCCGGCATTGCAGGAGCAGGAGAGTATATTATGATTTCCAGTTTAGGTAAAATATGTCCCTACTGCAAAGAAAGAGTTAAAAAACATGCTTTTGTATGCCGATATTGTGGCAGAGAGCTTGAACCAAATAATGAGCGCGAACATAATTTTTATCCCAATTGGATTTTTGCTGGCTTTGCAGGACTGGCTGCCGGTGCCGCATTGGCACTGGTATTTGGTTACTGGAAGGAGCGGCGCAGGTGGCAGGAGGAAATAACAGATTATTCAGTGAGTGAGGAATTTGCTCATGAATAGTTCTGAATCCTGTATGTAGCAATATCTTAGGACCCGTAAAGGAATTATTCCTTTAAGGGTCCTAAGACTTAATTTTTCTGGGGCCACGCCGTTTTCCGGCTAGTTCACATTTGCGTCTGCAATTGTTACATATAGCAGCCTGGGTTGACCTATTGGGGTTTTTTAAGCACCTCATTTTAATCTCCTTAGTTACAATTCTTGGTTAAACAATAAGCACTATTTTTTATAAAGCAATATTTGTGCCTTAAAATTGACCTCCCTCCCCGGCATTCTTACTTAAAAGGCTGGTAGACGTTCAAAGGTTCAGGATTAATTTTTTTTCGTTGACCTTGCGAGTTAACTCTCAGGCCCACTGTCATGCCTCAATATCCCTAAATAGCCCTACTTTTGCGCCTTTTCACCCAGAACTCACGAATCAACGGTTCAGCTTTTCGGTGAATCCTAAACCTTTTAATCCTGATCCCTAAATCTATGAAAGGTTACTAGAATTGTTGATTAGCAAAGGATGGGGCTAAGAAGAATGTAGTGTCAAATAATTGATATAAGTGGTCATGAATAACCAATTGAGGTGTGACTTAGACAGGCAATGTATGTACAGTTGCTGAATTGACAGATTTGGTTTTCTTGGATTTTATCATTGATCGCACAGACTCAACTACAGATGGGACGTCAAGACCCACATACTTTCTCAGGGTTTTCTGGCTTCCATGTTTAATAAACCTGTCAGGGAGTCCAAGGCGACAGACCTTGACAGATGCTATTCCATTGTCAGAAAGACATTCCAGAACTGCTGATCCGAATCCACCTGCTAAAGAATTTTCTTCAATTGTAAGTATATGCCCGGTCCTGCGAGCCATTTCTGCTATAAGGTCCTGGTCCAGGGGTTTGGCAAAGCGGGCATTCATCACTGAAGCCTTTATTCCACAGTGAGCCAGTTCTTTTGCCGCAATCCTTGCAGTGAGTACGTGGTGTCCTATGGCAATTATTCCCACATCAGGTCCTTCAATCTCAATTTCTCCTTTGCCGATAGGGATTTTTCTCAACTGCCAATCAAGGCTCACTCCTGCACCCGATCCCCTTGGATAACGGATAGCTACAGGTCCATTATGCATAAGGGCAGTGTATAGCATGTGCTGGAGTTCATTTTCGTCCTTGGGGACCATTACAACGAGGTTTGGAATGGCCCTCATATAAGAGAGATCAAAAGCGCCGTGATGGGTAGGTCCGTCTTCGCCCACAAGTCCTCCCCTGTCAATCGCAAAAACAACAGGCTGATTTGTCAGGCAGACATCGTGGATAATTTGATCATAGGCCCTTTGGAGGAAGGTGGAGTAGATTGCCACTACTGGTCGAAGCCCTTCCAGTGCCAGACCTGCTGCAAAGGTTACAGCATGCTGTTCTGCAATTCCCACATCAAAGAATCTATTTGGAATTTCTTTCTCAAAGGCGCTGAGCCCGGTGCCGGCAGGCATGGCCGCTGTGATTGCCACGATCCTTGGGTCTTCCTTGGCAAGGCGCACAAGTGTCTGGCTGAAGATATTTGTATATGAAGGAGGCCTGAGTTTTGATGAAGATTTTGACTTTCCGGTTGAGATTTCAAAGGGGCCAACGCCATGGAATAGGTCAGGATGATGTTCTGCAGGTGGATAGCCCTTACCTTTTTTGGTAAGCACGTGGACCAGCACTGGTCCCGGTATAGTACGCACATTTTTAAGTGTTTGAATCATGGATTCCAGATGATGGCCCGGTAACGGACCTACGTACTCAAATTGCAAGGCCTCAAAGAGCATTCCGGGAGTTAATAATGCCTTTAAGGAATCCTCACTGCGCTTCAGCACTGCCCATATGTTTTCACCAAGGCCCGATCGTTTGAGAAAGGATTCAAGTTCTTTCTTAAGTCGGGTTGCCGGGCGGCTTGTCAGCTTTCTGCTCAGAAAAGATGACAATGCCCCAACGTTTGGGGAGATGGACATTTCATTGTCGTTTAATATAACGATAAGGTTTTTTCTAAGGTGGCCGGCATTGTTTAGTGCCTCAAAGGCAAGGCCGGCACTCATTGAGCCGTCTCCAATTACTGCCACTACCTTAGAGTCCTCACCCTTCAGGTCCAAGGCAGTAGCCATTCCAAGAGCAGCTGAAATAGACGTGCTGCTGTGGCCGGTATCAAGGGTATCGTAGGGGCTTTCACCGCGTTTGGGGAAGCCGCTGATTCCATCGTCCTGACGTAATGTATGGAAATTATCTACTCTTCCGGTAAGCAGTTTGTGCGCATAGGCCTGATGCCCCACATCCCAAATTATTAGGTCTTTTGGCGCGTCGAAGACGTAGTGCAGGGCTATAGTCAATTCTACTACGCCAAGGCTTGGGGCCAGATGTCCCCCAGTTTCAGCCACGGTTTCTATGATCTTGCGGCGGATTTCAGAAGCAAGCTGGATAAGCTCCTTTGGTTTTAGTTTTTTTATGTCCTGGGGCCTTTTTACAGATTCAAGCAGACCTGACATCGAATTTATGCTCCTTATAAAGTGATCGGTTCAAGGTTCAGGGTTCAAAGTTCAAAGGTTGTAACACTTGACATCCAACACATTATTAAATAATTCGTCTATTTACTTCTTTCACCTATTGGGTGAAACATACTTATGTCCTCAATTGGGGCATTATCGTTTTGATATGAACACGTTAGGGCTTTTCAACCTGGAATCGTTAACGCTGAAACGCTCAACCTAGGTATTATCTGTCTCTTTCCACTATATATCGGGCTATAGACCGCAAAGGCTCGGCGCTATCATCAAAGAGTTCCAATTCGGAGAGGGCTTGTTTGAGAAGTTCTCGAGCCCTTTTTCTGGTCTCCTTAAGTCCAAAAAGGGCAGGATACGTGGCCTTTAGATTGCGATCATCCGAACCTACCGGCTTTCCGAGAATTTCCTGATCTCCTTCCACATCCAGAAGATCGTCTTTAATCTGAAAGGCCAGTCCCAGAGATTCGCCGTACCTTTTCAAATGGTATAGCTCCTCATTGTTTGCCTTACCCAGTAACCCTCCTATTTCCACGGATGTCTGTATTAGTGCTCCTGTTTTGTGGCTGTGTATGAATGAAAGGGTTTCTGCATCCACTGGTCGTCCTTCCATTAATATATCCGCAGTTTGGCCTCCTACCATTCCGGAGACACCTACAGCTCTCGCAAGAAGAAAAATTGCTTCACCGAGTAAGGGGGGAGATATATTTTGTGTCAGCTCAGGGTTACAAATGAGTTCAAACGCATAGGTGAGAAGGCCATCACCTGCAAGAATGGCAACGGCCTCACCATAGACCTTGTGGCAGGTGGGCCTACCCCTTCTCAAATCATCATTGTCCATTGCAGGAAGATCATCGTGAATTAAGGAATAAGTGTGGATGCATTCAAGAGCACAGGCCGCAGGAAGAAGCGCCTTCTGATCGCCACCCGCTGCTTTGGCTCCAGCCATTAACAAAATAGGCCGGATTCTCTTTCCACCAGACATCAGACTGTATCTCATGGCCTCAACCACCGGACCTGAAGGGCCATGCGGTCTGGGAAGCCACTTGTCCAAGGCAGAGTTAATCAGGTCTTGTTGTTTTTTCAGATAAGTGCTGAGGTCAAAGGTCTTCACTATCTCCTTCCCAAGCCTTTAACATAGGCTCATTGTTTTCGTCCCGTGAAAGCTGCTGTATTCGCTTTTCTGCGTCATCTAAGCACTTGACGCAGTATCTGGAGAGCTTTATCCCATGTTCAAAGCTCTTCAACGACTCCTTTAGCGGGAGATCATTTTCTTCCAGTTGTTTTACGAGGTTTTCAAGTTCTTTGAGGGCTTTTTCAAAATCCAACTTCTTATTCATATCTTTCCTCAAGCTTGATCAATATACCACTACATGTTAACTCATGCCTCATGAAAGTGCGAGAGCACACAACAGATTTTTCGACAACAATAGTTAATAAATCGTGTTCAGGGATGCATGCAGTATTGCTTCGCCTTACTGAACTATGGCTGGCCTCTTGCCGGTTCACTATGGTTGAGAGGGATGCCATAAGGCCTCTGTTTGAGCCTGGCCATCCCGCAATAGCAACCTTGTGGCATGCAAGCTTGATATATAACCTTTTTTATTTCAGACATCACCCCGGAGTCGTCATGGTGAGTGGCAGTTCTGACGGGGAATGGGTAGCAAGGTTCTTAAATAGTTGGGGGCAGATTCCAGTACGTGGTTCCAAACATAAAGGAGGGCTTCTAGCTATCAAAGAGATGACCAGGATAATGCGGCAGCAGGGGTGTAATGCCGGCATAGTGGCCGATGGCTCACAAGGGCCGGCAAGGATAGCCCAAAAAGGCGCAGTCGTTCTGTCAAGGGAGACAGGGGTTCCTATGGTGCCAACGGGTCTTGCTGCCAAACCGGCCTTTAGATTTAACAGTTGGGATCGTACAATCCTTCCGTTTCCCTGGAGCAAAGTGGTTATGGTATGTGGACGGCCAATTTCAGTACCACCGGACGCAAAGGGAATATGGATAGAGGAATTTCGAAGAAATCTTGAAGATAGCCTGAATGAATCAACCCGCATTGCCGAGGAGATTGTAGGCTAGCTTTACTGTTAAAAGGTTCAGGGTTCACCGTTAAGGGTTCAGGATTGCTTTTTTTGTTAATCTTCGCACCTTAAACCTTTAAACCCTGAACCTGTGAGCGTCTAATAAAGGTGAATCATGAATTTTCATTTTAGTTCCTTTTATTTTAACTGGCTAGATATTTTGCTGGGGGGAATGCTTGTTATTTTCGTTTGCCGCAGCCTTTGGACAGGTTTTAGCAGGTCACTAGCTTCCCTTCTTGGGGTAATATTTGGGCTTTGGGTGGCTAGCCACCGGTTTTCATCCATATCATTCAGGCTTTCACCATGGATACAAGATGAGATGTGGCGCTCTTTCGTTTCATTTCTATTAATATTTCTTTTGGTATATCTTGTTTTTTTTATCGCTGGAATCATGGTTAAAAGGATGCTCAAGGCCCTCAGGTTAGGTTGGATTGACAGGCTTTTGGGGGCTGCTGTGGGCCTTGCCAAAGGTTTGGTTTTGGCAGGAGCCATTGTGTTTATGTTGACCATTTTTTTAGAATCGAATAATCCGTTGCTCAGGAAGTCCTGTCTTTATCCGGCTTTGAGCCAAGTGGCACAAGTAATGGGATCGATGGTTCCCGGTCAACTTAAGGGTCACTTTATGTGGAAGTGGAGGAAGTTTCACTCAGGCCCGGATAAGGGGCAGGGACAAGAGGTCTAGGTCACTATTTATGCGCTGAGACGTAATAAAAAGTGTTAGTGTTCGATCCAATAGTTTGGTGACTCTTTGGTTATTATAACGTCATGGACATGGCTTTCTTTTAGACCTGCAGGAGTTATATGCACAAAGCGGGCATTTTGCCTGAGTTCCTCTATGGTTTTGCAGCCAACATACCCCATTCCGGCCTTCAATCCTCCGACGAGCTGGTAAATAGTGGCGGAAATCGGACCTCTATATGGTACTCTGCCTTCAATTCCTTCTGGAACCAGCTTTGCCTCTGTTCTGACACTTTCCTGGAAATATCGGTCCTTGCTACCATCTTTCATGGCCCCTAGCGAACCCATACCGCGATAGACCTTGTATTGTCGGCCTTGATAAAGCTCCAATTCTCCCGGACTTTCATCCGTGCCAGCGAGTAGGCTCCCTACCATGATGCAATGGGCGCCTGCTCCTATGGCCTTTGTTAAGTCACCGGAAAATTTGATACCTCCGTCAGCTATGACGGTTTTGCCATTTTTTTGTGCTACGACAGCACAGTTGTGGATAGCAGTCAGTTGTGGTACGCCTATACCTGCAATAACCCTGGTAGTACAGATGGAGCCCGGCCCTACCCCAACTTTTATGGCGTCAGAGCCAGCCTTAAACAGGGCCTCAGCAGCCTCTGATGTGGCGACATTTCCTGCAATTACCTGGATGTTGTGAAAGGTCTTTTTTATTTCAGATACCGTATTGATCACGTTTTTGGAGTGTCCGTGGGCCGAGTCTATAACTACCACATCCGTACCGGCCTTGATTAAGGCATCCACATGTTCCAGGCAGCTCTTACCAACACCCACTGAAGCTCCAACCCTCAGGCGACCAATGTCATCCTTGCAGGCCATGGGATATTTCTTGATCTTTTCTATGTCTTTGGTCGTGATCAGGCCCTTGAGATTTCCATCGTCGTCCACTACCAGGAGTTTTTCGATACGGTGTTTGTGTAAGATGGCCTTTGATTCTTCAAGAGTGATCCCGACAGGGGCTGTGACAAGATTTTTACTGGTCATCACCTCACTGACTTTGAGATCCCAATTTGTTTCGAATCGCAGATCCCGGTTTGTGACAATACCCTTCAGTTTTTCTCCTTCCAATACCGGCACGCCTGATATTCTGTACTCACGCATTATCTGTTGTACATCCCAGATACGCTGATCCGGGGAGACCGTCACTGGGTTCACGATCATGCCGCTTTCAGACTTTTTGACTTTCTCAATTTCCCTTACCTGGGTCTTAATAGGCATATTTTTGTGGATGATTCCAATACCGCCCTCTCTGGACATGCTAATGGCAGCTTGGGCCTCAGTGACCGTATCCATGGCTGCGCTCATTATGGGGATATTAAGACGGATTTCAGGTGTGAGCTGAGTGGAAGTATCTGCCTCTGTCGGCAGAACGCTGGAAAAAGCCGGTATCAACATCAGGTCGTCAAAGGTATAAGCCTTTTGTATTGGGTGGTTCAGCATGGTTATAAGACTCCTTTTCAATTAAACTTGTTAAAAGGCCAAGTAAAAGACCCCCATCGCTAACAGTCAACTCTTTGAATTCAGTTATATGTAATATATCTCGAAATATTGCTATTCCTGATAAAATAATATCTGCTCGTCTGGATTCAAGCCCGGATATACTCCTTCTCGTATGAATTTTCATGCCCGTTAGAAAGTTCCATAATTTATCAAGCTCTTGAGACCCGAGGGCATATCCTCTTATCCGTCGAGGGTCATACTTTTTCATGCCCAGTGCCATGGCCGCCAATGTAGTAGCAGTTCCACCAACTCCTACTACAGTTTTAGGGAATTCAGGGAGTTTAGCAGGTAAATCCGATAGCTTTTGTCTGATATGAAATCCGAGTTTTTCAAGCTCTCCTGGAAGCGGGGGATCTGTCCTGATAAATTCCTCCGTAAGATTCACTGCCCCAATATTAAGGCTCCAATTAAATAATGTTTTGTTGCTCGTAGCCAATACAACTTCACTACTTCCTCCCCCAACATCCACAACCAAAAAAGGGGCGCTTATGTCAGGTAATGAAGTGCGCACTCCCATAACCGACATGAAGGCTTCCTCGTCTCCTGATAATATCTTTATATTAAATCCTTCTGCCCCTGCCAAGTCCAAGAACTCTCCGGCATTTGCAGCGTTTCTTAGGGCAGCCGTACCACATGCTATTACATCAGAGACTCTGAATTTATTAAAGACATTGCGAAAATCTCGAAGCGTTTCAATTCCTCTTTTTATTGCATTTTCATTCAGTCTTCCATTAGCGGAAAGACCTTGGCCCAACCTTACATTTTTAAGTTCGGATGCAAGGACCTGGGGCCTATTATCCACAATTCGGACCACAGCCACCCTGAAGGTCTGAGAGCCAAGATCAATGGCAGCTATTGTTTTTTCGCGAAAATTTGCATGCATAATACGTGATAGTCTTAATAATATGGATAATAATAACCGGATAAAAATTTGCCACAGGAACTTATGCAAATGATTCTATTGTCCGTAAAGTCTAATGAAGTGTTAGGCAGAATTATCAAAGAAAGAAATTCCAGATTGAACCTAGGGGCTTCGCCTCAATGGGAATGTTGGAATAATGGGTTTCGGGAGAATAGATCACCAGATACGGGGCAAAAAAACCAAGCCTCAACAACCTCCTGTAAATGCAGTGAGTTGTAGAATTCCAGAGACGTATATTTAATAATGAAGTACAAGATCCTGATAGTTGAAGATAATCAAAAACTGGCAAGCCTTTTTCAAGAGGCCTTGGGTGATGAGTATGATACACATCTGGCTTTTGATTTAAAACAGGCTAAGGCCTGTCTTGATGGTATCCACGGCCTTTTGTTGGACCTCCAACTCCCAGATGGTGAAGGACTAAGTCTTATCAAGCCTGCTCGGCAGATAAATCCTTCCTGTGCGATAATCGTTGTTACAGCCTATGGCACTATCCAGAAAGCCGTTGAGGCTTTAAATCTGGGGGCCACTGATTTTCTGGAGAAGCCCGTGGATCTTGAAGCCCTTGTTCAACGCTTTCATGATCTGTTTCCGTTGCAGGGAATCAAAGACCTCGTGGCTGAATCAGCCAAGATGGTCGAGATCCTGCAAATGGCAGACCGTGTAGCTTCCACACCTTTCCCTGTTCTTATTACAGGAGAGACTGGAACAGGCAAGGATGTGCTGGCTCGTTATATTCATCGGCAAAGCGGACGGGGAAAATTCATAGGGCTCAACTGTGCAAGCGTGCCCCATGAATTGGCAGATTCAATGCTTTTTGGTCATTTAAGGGGCAGCTTCACAGGGGCAATCGAGACACGTAAAGGCCTTCTTTCTGCAATCAAAGAAGGAACTCTTTTTTTGGACGAGATTGGAGAACTGCCGCTTTCTCTTCAGCCGAAGCTCTTGAGATTTTTAGACTCTGGTTGTTATCTGCCATTGGGTAGCAGCCAGGAATCAAAAAGCGATGTCCGGATTATTGCAGCAACAAATAAAGACCTGAAAAAGGCTGTAAAAGAGGGCTCTTTCAGGAAAGATCTACACTTTCGTCTTACAACCTTTCCAATTCACATTCCGTCCCTAAGGGAGAGAAAAGACGACATTATTCCCTTGCTTAACCATCACCTTGAAAGGGCTGAACAAATGCTTGGCCGGAGGGTCTGTTTATCAGATAGTGCAAAGGAACTTCTTCTGGGATATTGTTTTCCGGGAAATGTAAGAGAGCTTTTTAATTTATTGGATCGAACCGCACTTTTGACAGGAGGCAACATTACTGATGACTCTCTCAGATCGTTTTTAAGTCCTTTTCCTGAAGATGAGCCAGTGCCGGGTGATTTCTGGTCGGAAAGCAAGGGCCATGTCTTGAAAAGGGAAAAAGAACTTATAGGTGCGGCCCTGGCAGCAACTGGGGGGAACAAGGCCGCCGCAGCCCGCACTCTTAAAGTCAGTTACAAGACCCTTTTTAATAAGATGAAAAAATTAGGTTTATGAGCCTCGGCGTCCTTTATGGCAAGCTAAAAGTGGTTTACACTTTGTTTATCCTGTGCTTTGGCAGTGAAATTTGAAATTAGGGCTGATTAATCCAGATTTTATCCAAGATTGACATAGGATAGGTTGAACGGTACATTGAAACAGAATTTATGATCTGTCATTAACATATGACAGTCTTTCTTCTAGGAGAGGAATAGAGGATGTTCGGGTTAGGGATGCCTGAGTTGCTGGTTATTTTGGTTATAATTCTCGTCATTTTTGGTGCTGGTAAGCTGCCAAAAATAGGTGAGGGCCTTGGAAAGGGTATCAGCAATTTTAAAAAATCTATAAAGGAGAATGAAGAGATTGGAGATGATGCCAGCCAGGACGAAAAGACCAGGCCATCATCGGATCATGAAAAATAGCTCCCTTCTTAAGGCTGACAATATCTCCTAAGCATAGATCCCGGGACCTAAATCGGCTATATGAAAACATCATCCTCGACCTATCAAGATACTTCAATCTGGCGCTTTTTTTCGTCGGTTCGTCTGGCTGTATTTCTTTTAATTACTCTGGCAATAACCTCTATTGTCGGTACTGTTATACCCCAGGGAGAACCATTGCAGTTCTATCTGGAAACGTTTGGCCCCAACTTTTTCCGAATCATAAAAATCCTCCATTTAAATGACACTTATCATTCCTGGTGGTATCTGATTTTACTCGGACTTTTTAGCATTAATCTGGTAATCTGTACGCTGAGACGTTTGCCATTTACGCTCAAACTTTGCAGGAGAGACAACCTGTCTGTGGATTCCGGGCGTCTGTTAAAGATGCCTTTTAAAAAGGACTGGGAAATAAAAAAGGAACTGGATAATGATTTTACTCAATCGATCATCTCAGCATTTAAAAAGGTCGCCGGCAAATTTCATGAACGCGCAGAGGTAGATGGGGGCAGGCTGTTTCTGGCGGAACGCGGAAAATGGAGCTACTGGGGCGTATATGGTCTGCATGGCAGTATACTGATTATTTTCTTCGGTGCCCTGGTAGGATTATTCCTGGGGTTCAAGGGCAGCGTCATGTTGCCGGAAGGAGAGACAATAGATCATATTGTGAACAGACAGACAGGAGAGCACGTATCTCTTGGTTTTTCAGTCCGTTGTAATCGCTTTAATATCTCCTTTTACGATAATGGCGCACCCAAAGAGTACCGATCTGACTTGACGGTATTAAATGATGATAAGGAGGTCTTCCATAAGTCCATCGTTGTTAATGATCCTATGGAATATAGGGGTGTTACTTTTTACCAGGCAAGCTATCGGGCTATTTCTGAAGTAACCGTAGAGGTCGCCAAGTCTGATGCCTCGCAGCGTTCCCTGACTATTTCTGCGTTTCAAAGGGCCTCATGGCCGGAGGAACAACTGAGTTTTCGTTTGGTGCAGTATCAGCCCGACGTCCATGGCAGTCCGGCAGCTCAGATATGGGTTGGAGACCATGAAGGCCGGGAAGGTAAATTCTGGCTTCTAAAGGGAAATAAAAAGGAATTTAAGAAGGGTGAGAACTTGTACAGGATTTCCCTTACTAATGCCAAAGAACGGTATCTGACAGGACTGCAAGTAAAGAAAGACCCCGGAGTCTGGATAGTGTGGTTGGGCTGTACGGTTCTCATTGTTGGTTTTGCCGTAGTATTCTGGGTTCCGCATAGACGCATGTGGCTCTGGATAGGTCGCCGGGAGGGCAAGACCACTGTGATTTTGTCCGGCCAGACCAACAAGAATAAATTGCAGTTTGAAAAAGACATCAGAAAGATTGAAGAGGCCTTGAATTCCAGTTTAGGAGTACGGCAATGACCTTTTCCAGTTCATATCTTTTCAGTTTAACTACTTTCATATACCTGGGGGCTGCTGCGCTCTATTTGACACACTGGATCTTCAGAGTGCAGAAGATCGGATTGCTGGCTACGGTCGTCACAGTTGGAGGCCTTGTAATTCAGACGGTCGGATTAGGCCTCAGATGGATAGAGTCTTACCAATTGGGTTATGGACACGCACCGCTTTCAAACCTTTATGAGTCCCTGGTATTTTTTTCGTGGATAACAGTATTGGTTTACTTGATTATGGAATGGCAGGTCAAGCGACGTGTGATCGGGGCCTTTGCAACTCCATTTGCCTCCCTTGCCATGGCCTATGCATCTTTTAGCCCCGACATCAGAGATGAAATACAGCCTCTTATACCAGCTCTTCAGAGCAATTGGCTTATTGCCCATGTCCTCACGTGCTTCCTCGGATATGCCTCTTTTGCTGTTGCCTGCGGACTCGGTATTATGTATCTTTTTAAAAATAGATTCAGCGGGGCATCAGATGGAATAATTGGAGTTATGCCTGATTGCAAAGTCCTTGATGAGTTGATACACCAGACAATAATCTTTGGTTTCCTTTGGTTGAGCCTTGGTATAATTACAGGTGCTGTTTGGGCCAATGATGCTTGGGGTACTTATTGGAGTTGGGATCCAAAGGAGACTTGGTCATTAATAACCTGGTTTGTATATGCTACGGCCCTGCACGCAAGATTTGTCAGGGGCTGGGCCGGTCGCAGGATCGCCTTCTTAGCGATAGTGGGTTTTGTTGCAGTGATGTTTACATACTTTGGGGTGAATTTCTTGCTTTCGGGTTTACATAGTTACGGATCACAATAATGATTCCGCTGAAAATACCCCGTCTGCGGCGTACAATAAATGTTAAATGGTGAATTAAGGTATATGTCTTTTAAATCTTTTTCCACAATTCAGTATTGTTTATAAAGGGGTTTTAATGTTTGGCTTAGGCACACAAGAGCTGTTGGTCATCCTGGTAATTGCCTTTTTTATCTTTGGTGGCAAGAAGCTTCCTGAAATAGGGGCGGGACTTGGAAAGGGGCTGAGGGCCTTCAAGTCAGGTGTGAAGGACCTTGAAAATGAGGTCGATTCGGAAAAGCTTCTAGATAACAAATCCAGCAGTTCATCAAAAACAGAAGGCAAGAAAAAGGTTTAGCGGCTTCACAGATTGTGTAGTATGCCTTTCTTCAAGCAAGCCATGATCCTCGCTGCGGGTCTGGGTACACGCTTGCAGCCCCTTACATTTTACTTACCCAAGCCTTTATTCCCAGTATTAAACAGGTCTTTGCTTCACAGATTACTCGACCAGCTTGAGGATGCCGGGTTCAGGAAGATTGTGATTAACTGCTTTCACCTCGCACATCTGGTACTGGAGATGGTGGGGTCTTATAAAGGCAGGGCTGAAATTATCACATTGGTGGAACCATCACTGCTGGGAACCGGCGGGGCGCTTAGAAATGCCCTGCCTCATATCTCAAAAAACGAACCCCTGCTGGTTATAAACGGAGATGTGGTAACAGATCTGGATCCGGCCCATGTAGTTAATATGCATCAGCACCATGGAGCTAAGGCATCGCTGGTGGTCCACAAGAGGGAGCCGTGGAACAATATAGCTGTAATGGACGAAAAGGTCTCTGGTTTTAATTACAGCGGGCTGGATGCCATGGCTTTTACAGGTATTTCTGTGCTGGAACCGGAATTTATAAGGACTATCCCTGAAAATTGCCCAAGCTCCTTGGTTGATGCATTTAAGGTCGTAATTGATAAGGGTGATAGCTTACAGGCCTTGAGAGCTGATAAAATCGCCGGTCATTACATATGGGAGGATATAGGATCGCCCGGAGGATATCTGTCTGCCCATAAAGTACTTTTTGCAGGTGAAAATAAAAGGTGCCTGGTTGGGCGGGGCACTGAGTTGCCCGGCGATCTTATGTGGAAGGACTGGGTCTCTATAGGACCCAGGGTGAGCCTAGGATCTGATATCACTCTTTGTAGAAGTGTGATATGGGAGGGAAGTAATGTCCCTTCCGGAGCAGTTCTTGAGGATTGTGTTTTTAGTCCTTATGGAAATATTATTCCTTGATTAATCGGCTTAAACCACTATTTTTAATTAATCAGGATAAATTGTGACACTTGTTACGGCAAAAGCACTTGAAAAAACGTATATCGCCGGCGACATCACTGTCAGGGCTATACGCGGAGTCGATTTTGTCATTGAGCCGGCTTCCTTTGTTTCTTTTGTCGGCCCGTCAGGAAGCGGGAAAAGTACTCTGTTGAACATGATTGGCTGTCTTGATCCTCCAACCAGCGGCTTTCTTGAAGTCGCCGGCCAAGATGTGACGCATCTTAGCTCAAAGGAATCGGCCCGTTTCCGGGGAGAGCATATTGGTTTCATTTTTCAGGATTTCAACCTAATTCCAGTACTCACTGTATTTGAAAATGTGGAGTATCCCTTGCAGATGGTGCAAAATTGGCCGAAGGAGAAACGGCGAAAACGGGTGCAGGAGTTGTTAAAATCCGTGGGAATGGCTGATCAGGGTGCCAAATATCCAAACCAGATCTCCGGTGGCCAGAAGCAGCGGGTGGCTGTGGCACGCGCCTTGGTTACCAATGCCGAATTGGTGCTCGCCGACGAACCCACTGCCAATCTGGACAGTAAAACCTCCAACCGAATTATTGAGCTCATGAAAGATATGCGGGATGAATTCGGCACTACCTTTATCTTCTCCACCCACGACCCCAAGGTGATGAAAAACGCGGAAACTATTTTTACCCTGGAAGATGGAAGATGGGCAGGGGGGAAGGTGGAAGGCTGAAGGCTGAAGGCTGAAGGGAAGTTGGATAATAACAATTAGGGGGAAGATGGAAGGTGGAAGGCTGAAGTCAGATATAGACTGATAGGAACAAATCATGCGTAATCACGCAAAACTTCATGCCTTGCGAGATGGTCGAAATACTTCTACCTTCAGCCTTCAACCTTCTACCTAAACAACCTATCTAAATTTATGCTTAGTATCTTCAATTTTGCTATCCGCAATCTGCGGCGCTATAAGCGACGAACCTTGCTCACCTCTGTTTTGATTACACTGGGAGTGGTGGCGGTGCTGCTTTTTGTTTCCGTGTCCGGTTCCTTCAAGGCCATGATGATCGGCCAGATCACAGATTCCATGCTGGGCCACCTGCAGGTGCACCGCAAGGGATATCTTGCCTCCATTGACAGCCTGCCCCTGGACCGTAACCTGAAAGGCAAACAGGTTGCCGAAGTAAAGGAAATCCTGGAAGGCAATGATGCCGTTGAGGCCTATTCCATGCGGATTAAGCTGGGAGCCATGTTCAGCAATTTTTCAGAAACAACCAATATTCGGCTTAATGCAGTCAATCCAAAACAGGAGATGCAGACAGTCCCCATGCTTACTGATCGCATCATCAAGGGGAAAAAGCAAGGCCTCCTTGAAAAGGGGGAAATCCTTGTTCCTGAGCTCATTGCCAAGGGAATGAAGGTCAAGATCGGCGACACTATTGTCCTAGTTGCCACCAACAAGGATGGATCGGTGAACGGGCAGCCCTTTGTGGTACGCGGTATTCTGGAAGGCATTTCCGGGCCGGGCGGCCGGGATGGCTTAATCCATCTTGACGATGCCAGGACCCTGCTGCGTATAGAGGACAGAGAGATCAGCGAAATTTCCATACGTTTAAAAAGTATGGGCCGGATGAATGAGGTGCTTGATCAGTTAAAGGACCGGCTTGGACCTATTAAAGACAAAATGGACAAGCCGGTCTTTGAAGTGCATACCTGGGAGAAGCTTTCACCCTTTTTCAATATCGCCGAGATGATTGACCTGATGACCTTTTTTTATCAAGATCATGTTGGTAGCCATTGTTCTGGTGAGTATCATGAACGTTATGATCATGGCTGTTTATGAGCGCATTAACGAAATCGGCACCATGGCTGCCATTGGGACCGTGCCGGGCAAGATCCTCTCCCTTTTTATGGTGGAGGGTTTTTTGCTCGGCGTATTCGGTACCTTGATAGGTGTTGTTATCAGCCTTGTCACCATTGCCGGAATGAATACCGCCAAAATCAGTTTTGATTTCGGACGCCAGAAAGGACTGCTGCTTTCGCCAACCATCGCCTTAAATGATGTGGTCACGGTTGCCGGTATTGTCATTGCCATAGCTGTACTTGCCAGCCTGCAGCCGGCCTGGAAAGCTGCGAGAATGGATCCCATAACGGCCCTGAGACATATATAAGGTAGAAGGTGGAAGGTAGAAGGTGGAAGGTGGACAGTAGAAAGCTGTTAGTTTTTAGCCCTTGTTTCCATACCTTCAGCCTAACAGCCTTCAGCCTAAACAACCTAAGTGGAGGAACCCATGAAAATTAGAAGTACACCAACTATTATTGTCAGTTTGTTCATTTTCTTTGGTCTTGCCATAAGCGCTTCTGCTGATTCAATGAAAATTGCCGTGGCCACTACCTGCCCGGAAAAGGATGCGGCCATAAGCCAACAGGCCGGCAGAACCCCTTTTTTTCTGTTTTTCGATGACAAGGGTAATTTTCTTGAGACCGTAGAGAACCCTTCCATGGATCAGTCTCGTAACGCCGGGCCAAACGCAGCTTTATTTCTTGCCGACAAAGGGGTGACGCTTGTTATCGCAGGGGATTTTGGCAGTAAGATGAGAGAGGCTCTGGAGGAGCATCATATTCAATATGTTAAAAAAACAGGAGCTGCCTACAATGCGGTTCAAACAATTATTCAAAACCGTTAGCCAGACCATCGTTTCGGCAGTCATTTCCTTTTGTTTTTTCGGGACAGCCGCGGCCCTTGCCCTGGATGGCAACGATATCCTATGCCAGGTCGATAAAAACATGCAGCCCCAGTCCTATGAGATGTACCGGAAGCTGATCAACATAGAGCCAGATGGCTCAAAAAAAGAGTTTATCCTTTATACGGTTAAGAAGGGACAGGACAAAATGGTGGCCTTGTTTCTCTCGCCGGCCAGTGAAAAGGGCCGCTCTACTTTACGCTTGGGCGATAACATGTGGCTCTACATCCCTAATGTGGGCAGACCGTTGCGTATCACCAGTCTGCAGTCAGTTGTGGGCGGGATATTCAACAATTCAGACATCCTGCGACTGGACTACAGTGTGGAATATAACGCGGAACAGATAACCGACCAAGGTGACACCTACCTGCTTGAACTGAAGGCCAAGTCTCCCTCAGTTGCCTATAACCACTTGAAGATGAAGGTGGATAAAAAGACATTTTTGCCAACCACCATTGAATGTTATGCTGTCAGCGGCATGCTCATCAAAACCCTGCATTATACGAAAATTAAGGATTTTGGCCAAGGCCTTATCAGGCCGTCAATGCTTGAGACGGACAGCCCGCTCCACAAGGGCTATCGGTCTGTAATGCTCTTTGCCA
>JAFDDO010000107.1 GCA_019310825.1 Deltaproteobacteria bacterium
AGTTGGGATCTGGAAAATATTTCGACCTGTGCGGGATCATTATTTTTCATGCTCGGTAGTTCAGATTGCGTTTCCATTAACAAAATGTTATCAATTTATATTATGATAGCCTTTGATTTACGGTGCGACCAAGATCATACCTTTGAGGCCTGGTTTCAGGATGGGGAGGCGTTTGAGACACAGAAGGAAAAGGGTCTGTTGACTTGTCCTGTCTGTGGCAGCAATAATGTTCAGAAAACCCCCTCTGCAGTTGCGGTATGCACCAAGTCCATTGGCAAAGACGGCGACACCTCGGAAGCGGTCTTGAATGAGATGTTGAACCAGATCTATACTGTGGTAAAAAAAATACAGAAGACGTAGGAACGGCATTTGCGCAAGAAGCCCTCAAGATACATTACGGTGTAACGGAAAGCCGTAACATAAGGGGTGTTGCTACACCAGGGGAAGAAAAAACTTTGAAGGAAGAAGGGATTTCCTTTATGAAAATCCCAGTACCGGAAAAAACCCCTATAAAGGGTCATTGAAACAACAGTGGATACGACAAAAAAGGTTCTACTCCGTGTTGAATATGGAAGACTGGTGGAAATGGAATACCAGGTCAGGCTATCATCGGGAAAAGTAGTGGATTCCTCCGAAAAGTCAGGGGGACCGGTAACCTTTGTATGCGGAAAGGGTAATTTCCCCAAACCTGTTGAGGAAAATATTGTCGGGCTTGCTCCTGGAGAAAAAAAGTTAATATTTGTCCCTCCAAACCATACCTATGGCCGCTATGATCCTGGGAAGGTGTCACTGGTGGCTGTCGAAAGGGTTACGGGGGAAGTGGAAATAGGCAAGGTAGTCAAGGCCCCTGACGAATTTGGCTTAAGACGACCAGCTTTGGTTAAGTCCATTTGGGGAAGCGCCATGATGCTGGACTTTAACCATCCCCTGGCCGGCAAGACCCTACATTTTGAAGTATTTGTAAAAGATGTCCGCATTACCACGACACAATAGGATGTTTAGTCAAAAGCCACTTCATTTAATCTAATGACATCATACACGATACCTTCCCTCCTCCTTGATTAGGTAGAGGTAACTTCATATTATGGAAAAAGCCCTTAAAGAAGCAGGACTCTTTGAAATATACGAAAAAGTCCTGTCCGACACTCGCTTAAATGCTGAAGATGGAGAGTTGCTCTTCTCCACTACTCATCTGCCGGCCCTTGGTTATCTAGCCAACCTGAAAAGAGAAAGGCTTAACGGAAACCGGGTCTATTATATCTATAATCAGCACATAAACTATTCTAATATCTGCATAAATCTGTGTAAATTCTGTGCCTTTGGAAAGGAAAAAACCCACCCCGAGGCCTACGAAATGTCCATAGAAGAGATAGTTTCCAAGATAAGGGAGAGGCATGCCGAACCTATTACAGAGGTCCACATTGTCGGTGGTCTGCACCCGGATCTTCCATACGCGTATTATATTGACATGCTGAAGGCCATAAAGGCCGAAAGACCTGAGATCCATATCCATGCCTTTACCTGTGTAGAGATAGCCCATCTGGCAGCCATCTCGGGTCAGACAATTGCCGAGACATTGGAAGGTCTTATACAGGTCGGCCTGGGGTCCATTCCCGGAGGTGGAGCAGAGGTCTTCAGCACCAGAATACGGGAAAAGCTCTGTCCTGGTAAGCTTTCAGGGAAAGACTGGCTGGAAGTTGCTAAAACAGCCCATAGAGCAGGTCTCAGGACCAATGCCACCATGCTTTATGGCCATATTGAAACAATATCTGAACGGATAGAGCACCTGCTGGCCCTGAGAGAGGCCCAAGATGAGACAGGCGGATTTCTGTGTTACATCCCTCTTGCTTTTCACCCCAAGAATACAAAGCTGGAATACCTGTCATCCACAGGCGGGGTGGATGATCTTAAGAGTATTGCCGTATCACGACTTCTGCTCGACAACTTTTCACATATCAAGGCCTACTGGGTGATGCTTGGGCCAAAGGTTGCGCAGATTGCCCTGTCCTTTGGTGCGGACGATTTGGACGGGACTGTGCTGGAAGAAAAGATTACGCACATGGCCGGGGGAGACACCTCCCAAGCCATGACCCGCAGTGAGATCGAACACCTTATCCAACAGGCGGGGAGAAATCCGGTAGAGCGTGACACACTCTACGAGCCGATCTGAACTCACTTTCCACCATGATTGCTCCTATAATATCAAAGTTGCGGGCCGGCAAGCGCCTTTCAGGAGATGATGCCCTATTGCTTTATCAAGAGGCAGACCTGAATATGCTGGGCCAACTTGCTGACGAGGTAAGGCAAAGGCTGCATCCAGAACCCATTGTCACATATGTCATAGACCGGAACATTAACTATACCAATATATGCATCTCCGGTTGCAAGTTCTGCGCTTATTACTGTGCTCCTGGTGACATTTCAGGCTATGTACTTTCCAGAAAAGAACTGGCCGAGAAGCTAGAGGAGACAAAATCGCTCGGGGGCACACAGATCCTGCTGCAAGGCGGGCTCCATCCTGATCTCCCACTTACCTTCTATGAGGAAATGCTTTCTTTTATTAAAGACGGTTTTGCAATCCATTGCCATGCCTTTTCTCCTCCTGAGATCGTTCATTTTTCCAAAATATCAGGTCTGTCTGTAAAAGAAGTCCTGGTAAGGCTTATCAAGGCCGGACTCGATTCCATCCCGGGTGGTGGAGCGGAAATCCTGACAGACAGGGTAAGAAAGCAGATCTCCCCAAGGAAGGCCACAACAGATGAGTGGCTGAATGTAATGGAGACTGCCCACGGATTAGGGCTTAAGACCACTGCCACCATGATGTACGGACATGTGGAGCGACAGGAGGAAAGAATTGAACACCTTTTGCGCCTGAGAGACCTTCAAGATCGCACTGGCGGATTTACGGCCTTTATAGCCTGGCCCTTTCAACCCAAGAATACTGCTCTTGACGTCAGACCATCTACCGGACAGGAATACTTGAAACTGCTTTCCATCTCCAGGATTGTTCTTGACAACTTCCTGAATCTTCAGGCCTCATGGGTTACACAGGGTCCAAAAGTGGCCCAGATTGCCCTGTTTTTTGGGGCAAATGATTTTGGCAGCACGATGATTGAGGAAAACGTAGTCGCAGCAGCCGGGGTGAGTCATCGACTCTCGGAAGCAGAAATACGTAGAATTGTAACCGATGCCGGCTTTGAGCCGCGTCAGCGCCTGATGGACTATACTTTAGTTGGTGATTAGGGGAATAGGGGACAAGGTTCAAGAAAAAGATGAACATCGAACACCCAACATCGAATGTTGAATGGGAAAAGATGAAGAAACAGAACATGGGTTCGGAGGTTCAGGGTTCAAGGTTTCGAGAAAAAATGAACATCGAACATCGAACGTCCAACATCGAATGTTGAATGGGAAAAGATGAGGAAACAGAAATAGCCGTTGAATGTTCGGTATTGGATATTCGTTTTTCATTCGATGTTGGACGTTGGACGTTGGACATTCATCTTTCAAAACAATCCGTACGCTATAAATGTAACCTGTGAACGCCTACAATAAATCACCAAATTCCCTCCGTCTTCACGTAGCCAGATGGGTGGTTCCTGTCTCAAGGCCTCCAATAGAAAACGGGGCAATAGCGACCTTTGAAGGAAAAATATTAGGTGTGGGACCGGCATCGGAACTTCGCGCAAGCTATCCGGGAGAGATAAAAGACTATGGAGACTCCATACTTTGTCCTGCCCTGATAAATACACACTCTCACCTTGAGCTTTCTCCCCTCAAGCGGCGTCTTTCTCCTGGCGGCTCATTTGTTGACTGGGTAAGAGCGCTAATTGAGAACCGCGACTTGATCAGGCCTGAAGAATGGGAACCGGCCATATATCAGGCGATAAAGGAGATGCAAGAAAACGGGATAATTGCTGTCGGAGACGTGGGAAATCTGGATATTATACCGCTTTTTTCTTCCAGAAAAGATGGCGCATGGCCTTTCAGGGGCGTCTTCTTTCAAGAACTGGTATGCCCAATACCGAATGGAGCGGAGGAAGAAATTCCTCTCAGCGCTCCTTTTGTAAACGGAAAAATTACTGAACCCATGGACATCTGGTCGCCCTCTTTTCACTATGCCTTTTCCGCCCATGCACCGTATTCTGTGGCACCCCAGATCCTTAAAACCATTAAGGCATGGGACCAGAGCCATGGCATGCCGTTTCCCATTCACGTAGCTGAATCAGAAGAGGAGATAGAGTTCCTGCAAGGTGGACAGGGTCCCCTAAGAGAACTCTTAAAAGAAAAAGGACACTGGCCCTTAAATTATGATATCCCCAAAGCATCTCCTGTGAGGTATCTTGAAACCTTAGGGCTGCTTGATAGGCATACGGTCTGTGTTCATTGTGTTCAGGTAGACCGGGATGACATCTCAATCCTGGCAAAAACAGGGGCCGGCGTTTGCCTGTGTCCCAGGAGCAATATATTCCTTGGAGTGGGCGTGCCTCCTGTGGAAGAGCTTCATGCTTCAGGCATACCATTGGCCCTTGGTACAGATAGTCTTGCAAGCAACGACCGGCTTTCCATTTTCGCCGAGATGGCAAGCCTTTCAAAGCTGGCCCCAGGTCTTCCTCCCGAGGCCATTTTTAGGGCAGGCACTTATGGTGGGGCAAAGGCCCTTGGTATCTCTGAGGAATTGGGGAGTCTGGCCAGTGGCAAAGCCGCGACATTTTTGGCACTGGAGTCCGGTCCCATTGGTAACAAAGATATCCTGGAATTCCTTGTCCATGAAGGATACAAGGAATTGGGTAATTTGGTGATTGGCTGATTAAAGAGGTAAAATCCGGAATAAAAATGGAATCAGAGACTAGCCACGTTCAGTATGCCAGACTGGGCATTGTGAACTATATTAACACTTCGCAGATCTATGTCCCTTGGCAGGAAATAGGTCCTCTCAATGGATGGGAGGTGGAAGAGGGAGCCCCCACGCTTTTGAACCGCCATTTGGCCCAGGGAAAACTGGATGCAGGCTGTGTCTCCTCCTATGCATACGGCCTTAATGCAGACAGATATTATATATTGCCTGACCTTAGTATAAGTGCCACCGGCCCTGTGTGGAGCGTTATCCTTCTAAGCAAGGTCCCAATTGAAGAACTCAATGAAAAACTTGTGCTATTGACTTCTCAATCCGCAACCTCCGTCAATCTTTTGCATATAATACTTGAAGACTTTTTAGGAATAAGACCCATATTCAGGACAGGAAATTTCAAGGAACTGTCGGCAAATCCAGTGGCACAGGCCTACCTCGCCATAGGGGACGAGGCCCTGAGGCTGCGCTCTAACCGTGACAATCTATTCCGGTCGGACCTGGCCAAAATATGGCTGGACCATACAGGCCTGCCTTTTGTGTTCGCCGTATGGGCTATCAGGGAAGAAAGCTGGATTGCATGGCCTGAAAAAATCCGTCTCCTCCATAAGCGCCTCAGCGAATGCTATCACAAAGGCCTGAAGGAACTCGAGCGTATAAGTAATCTAGTTGCCCCCAGGATACCGATGGCCTCATCAGACTGTCTGGAATACCTTAAGGACATAGAACTCGATTTCTCAGGAAAAAAGCAGCAGGGCCTGCTCCATTTCTTCAGACTGCTATATGATCGTGGTGATTTTCCCAAGGTCTTTCGCTTCTGTTTCCAGGAGATATGATTTCTTAAATGGGTTGCTAAGTTTCTATGTAGACCATTACTGGAGATGGTTAACCACGCGAGAGTTTGATGAGTTCAAGCAAGGCCCTATTCTGGACCTCTGCGCCGGAACCATGCCACTTTCGGCTGAAATTGTGGGGAAGATTCGGCTGAAATTGTGGGGAAGATAGCGCGCCCGGTGGTGGCAGTGGATTTCTGTTATGAGATGCTCCGGCATGGGGCGATTCAATGGGAAAATGGCAGCAAGAAGGCGAAATATATAGTCCCCATATGCGGTGACGGAGAGTACTTACCACTACATGACTTGAAATTTCAAGGAATAACAATAGCCTTTGGAGTCAGGAACCTCAGCCGGCCGGAACAGGGCCTAAAAGAGATGCTAAGGGTGCTGAAAACAGGAGGGAAACTTGCGATTCTCGAATTCTCGCGCCCGAAGAACCCCCTTTTTTCCCCGATATACAAACTCTATCTGCACAAATTCCTCCCCTTTATGGCCGGCATAATCTCAGGCGACAAAGAGGCCTATCGCTATCTGGCAGATTCTATCCAGGGCTTCTATGAACCTGAGATCCTGGCCGCAATGATGAGAGATGTGGGATTTCGAGAGGTCAGGTACCGGCCTCTTACAATAGGTATTGTTACACTATATACAGGGCGAAAATAGCTTTAATCAGGTATAAACTGCTATGTCAGCAAACAATCAAAAAAATATAGTCCATATATTCACTGATGGTGCCTGCTCCGGAAACCCTGGTCCCGGTGGATGGGGGGCAATGTTGCAGTATGACAAACAGAGAAAGTGCATCAAGGGCTGGTCAAAAAATACCACAAACAACCGTATGGAACTCTTAGCAGCAATACGGGCTCTTGAGGTCCTTAAAAGGGCCTGTGATGTAATCATCACCACCGACTCCAAATACGTAAAACAGGGCATAACCGAGTGGATATGCATGTGGAAGCGGAGAGGGTGGCAGACTACTGCCAAGAGACCTGTTAAAAACAAGGATCTATGGCAGGCACTTGATTCTTTATGCCAGTTTCACGGGGTGCGTTGGGAATGGACCAGGGGTCATGCCGGACACGAGGAAAACGAACTGGCTGATCAACTGGCCAGAGAAGCCATTTCCGAAGGCCAGGATGGATATCTGGAAGAGGATACAACAGGCAGAATAGAGTAAAGGGTGTAATCTGCGAAATTTGTGGATTAAACTTGCCCTTTTCAACCACAAGCAACGTAGCCATCGGGACATTATTTGGGGAACGGCAGTTCCGAACAAAGATGGGATTTTGCAAAAGCCTATAAAGTAAAAACAACAGATGAAAAACTTACTGCCGACCCGGTGGCCTCATCATGCCATATCTGATAATTGAGTATATCTCCATGGCACCGGGGCAATACCTCAAGCAGGCAGGCCAAGGCTGAAAAACCGCAAACATTATATTGGTCCCTTACACTCCTAGACTCTTCCCAAAAAAGCTCAGCGTCAAGCTGAGACAGATGTTTCAGCAGGTTTTGGTCATGAGCTGTCGATCGCCTTTCAAGGGACCTGGCTGGCATTTCATGGCCGAATTTAGGGCCTGTGTGTGAGAAGTCAACTCCTGCCACAACAAGGGTCGCTTTGTCCGGCTCCATGATCGCCTGTTTTAATTCTTGAAGAAATGGACCGGCCTTTTCCAAATAAGCGCTTCTACTATATTCATTGAGGTTTGATTGGCAAAAACCGCAGAGGATAGGGATAATGGTAAAATCCTTTCCTTCAAGCAGATGATGTAAAAAGATAGTCTGAAACTCAATAGAGTGCTCGGATCGATGAGCAAAATCACTGTCCGAGATTATTTCTCCTCCGGTAGCCCGCAATTTGCGAATTACTGAAGGTTCATTTTTTACGATCCCTTGCGGGGTCTGAAAATCTTTGTCTGTCAGACAGAAAAAATCTTCAACCATATTATGACCCACACCCAGCAATATAATCCTTGACGGTGCCATATAGTTGAGCATCTGATAGGCGCTTGAGTAAACCTGATATCCCACGGACAGGTCAATATGTGGTGCAATCAGGGCTACAATTTTTCCTTCTGGTTCAGGGACAGGCTGTTGGCTGGCCAAAATCTCATCCAGCATTTTTTTTAATTCAGTTGGATCGTCCGGATAAGCACGTCCGCAATGGGAACAGGGCCTGATCTTTTTTAAGGCAAAGTTGGCAACAATTTCATCCCTGGCCTTTTTAAACCTCTCCGAATCAAGCAAAAATGACTCATCAAGTAGGACAAGCAGATTTTTCACCTCGTCTTTACCGACCAGCGTTCCTCCCTTTTGCCTCATAAGCTCCATTTGTAGGTCGCTTATAGTACTGGTGCCGTCTAATAGGGCCATAACCCGATAAAGTGGCAATGATATCGGTCTGCCCTCCGGAGCCAGTCCGAGATGATCCTGGATAAAGATCAGCTGGTGGCCATCTTGCTGGACAGGGATAAATTGTAAATCCTTTCTCACAATGGGGACTGTTTCATTCATGATAAGGCAATATGCTAGCCCAACTTATCCTGACTTGCATGACATTTTAGTACGTTAGCTCTAAATTTCGTATTTTTTGTGGCAGAATACTTGCACGTTAATTGAGTTTGAAGTGCCTAAAGTAAAGGTGTAGCTTCGCTCCATCTATTTATATTGACAGCGCTGAAAGCGCGCAGCACAACTTTAGGCTCTTTAGGCACTTCAAACTTTAATTAACTTAAGGCACTATTCCGATTTATTTGGGTTAGAGGATTGCTTTAAATGGCAAAATAGAGATTGCCTGTCTTTCTAAGATGTTTTATTGTCATAAATAGTTGTGGGAGATAAAAAATGGAAAAATTCCCAAAGTCGGGACGTTACTGGATTGTTATAATTGTTCTGATTTGTGCTTTCATGGTTATAGGCAACTACCAGGCACATCAAATTGCCTCTGCCAGGGAAGATGGAACTTACGAACAACTTAAGATCTTCGGTTCTGTTCTCGACCTGGTACAGCGTAATTATGTTGAAGAGATCCCGCCCAAGAAACTTATCTACGGTGCGGTACAGGGCATGCTCAAATCTCTTGATCCGCACTCCTCTTTCATGAAGCCTGAGGACTACAAGGAACTTCAGATAGAGACTAAGGGCAGCTTCACCGGCATAGGCATAGAGATCAGCCTCAAAGACGGCATACTGACAGTTGTATCACCTATAGAGGGCACACCAGCATACAAAGCTGGCTTAAAGGCTAATGATAAAATACTCAAGATAGAGGGCAAAACCACTAAAAACATGACCTTGATTGAGTCAGTAAAGCTTCTAAGGGGTGCCAAGGGGACCAAGGTCACTATCTCCATATATCGTGAGGGATGGAGACGGCTTAAAGACGTAACTCTGACAAGGGACGTAATCCCCATACAAAGTGTGCGGTCCAGGATTCTGGAAGATGGTTATGGTTATATACGTGTTAGTAATTTCCAGAACAAGACTACTTTTGAACTGAAAAAGGCCATAAGTGAACTGGAAAAGGGCAAAGGCCTTAAGGGCTTGGTTCTTGATTTGCGAAACAATCCTGGTGGGTTACTCGACCAGGCTGTAAAAGTAGCTGACGTATTTCTGGAAAAGGGACTTGTTGTTTACACAGATGGCAGGATCGAAGAACAAAAAATGCGTTTTGAAGCCCATCCGAACAAGCATTCTCACAATTACCCCATTGCAGTATTGGTCAATGAAGGAAGCGCCAGTGCCTCGGAGATAGTTGCCGGGGCCTTACAAGATCACAAAAGGGCAATAATTTTAGGTGTACGGACTTTTGGCAAGGGATCGGTCCAGACTATCATCCCCCTTGAAGACGGATCTGCAGTACGCCTTACCACAGCTAGATATTACACGCCTAACGGCAGATCCATACAGGCAAAGGGTATAGAACCCGATATAGAAGTACCTTACACGCTACAGGAAAAACCAAAAGAAAAGGACAAAATTTTTCATTTTCCGACGGAACGCGATTTAGAAGGACACTTGCTAAATGAAGAAGAGCCAATTGAAGATGATCTGAGTTCTGTAAAAGATAAAAAAGATAAGCCAGAAGCTGTCGACTCGGAAGTTGACAGTGAAGAAATACAGCCGCCCCCCATGGATAACCAGTTAGAAGAAGCTGTTAGAATATTAAAGGCTTGGGCCATAATTAAACAAATAAAATAGGGCACAGATTATCACAGATACTACTATTCATTATTACACTGCAAAAAGTCTTTGTTAAACTAAAGATATGACGAAAACTTATTCGTAATATATATTACGTATTCGTTACTTATATAGCTATTTCGGGGCGTCGGCTCAAAAAGGACCTTTTTCAGCATAAGCATTCATAAATTTGAAAATCTTGATAATCTGTGTTCGAAAAAGGTAATTCCCATACTATCAAGTTATTGCCTTCACCAAAGCTGTAAAGTAATATGGTACATACTTGTTCAAACCTTTTAAATGTTTAAATCTCGCTTACCGAGAAACAAAACCCGCAAAAAGAATAGCGCAAGACGTTCTCCGGGTCTGTTATGGCCTATAATAGCCTTGGGGATAACCGGATCAATTGTAGCCTTTTTATATTTGCTTCCCTTGCCCCTCCGCCTGCTCTTTGAAGAATTTGATTCAGCACCACAGGTTGTCCGTCCTTCCGAACCATCAAGATCTAAAAGCACAGCCTCTATGCCTTTAGTGGCTATACTTATAGACGACATGGGTTATAATTTTAGCATTAACAATAAGTTTCTGAAGTTAGAGGCCCCTCTTTCCTTTTCCTTTCTCCCAACCGCACCCTATACGCCCAAACTGGCCAAAAAGGCCAAGGATCTCGGCAAAGATGTTTTGATACACTTACCCCTGGAGCCTGTTAACACTGCGATTGACCCTGGTCCTGGTGTCCTCCGTCTGAGTATGGACTTTGATTCCATGTTACAGATACTCAGAAAGGACCTGGATGCTGTGCCTGGTGCAATCGGAGTAAATAATCACATGGGTTCTAAATTTACTACAAGTAAAAGGGGCATGGAATTGATTCTTACTGAAATAAAGCGCCGTGGTCTTTTCTTCGTTGACAGCAGGACTAGCCATGACAGTGTAGCTTATGTTACTGCCAGATCTATGGGGATACCGGCTACTGAAAGGGCCGTGTTTCTAGACCACGATACTCAAAAGGAATCCATCAGGAGGGAAATCAAGAAAATGGTAAAATTGTCTATAGAGAATGGATGTGTTCTTGCCATAGGGCATCCGACATCGAATACTTGGAAGGTTTTGTATGAGGAGTTGCCGAGGGTAAGAAAGAGCGTCAGTATTGTTCCGGTTCATAAAATTCTTGTTTCCCAATAGAACTCAACTTATAGTTTTCTCATCACACTTATTTAAAAACGATGAAAATGAAATACGGAGAAAAAGAGATACGAAAGGCCGAGCTTGAATCGTGGCCCAATCCATGCCCTGAACGCGACTATACCATAGATATAAGTTTCCCGGAGTTTACCTGCCTTTGTCCAAAATCAGGATATCCTGACTTTGCTACCATAAAGATAATCTATGTACCGGACCAGTTCATAGTGGAATTGAAATCTCTAAAACTCTATCTCAACGACTATAGAGATCGATACATTTCGCACGAAGAAGCCACTAACAAGATTTTTTCAGACTTGACGGAGATCCTTTCTCCTCGAAGCATCAAGGTGGAAGGTGACTTTCATCCAAGAGGTAATGTCCACACAGTGATCAAGGTGGAAGGAGGTTCCAATGCCAGAGGGACAAGGGATAGGGCTTTATCATCCATTGGTTTCGATCAGCGCCAGTAACTCTGCTGTTTTTTTCTCCATCAAGTTGAAATCCCCTCTAGATTCCACGTTCAGGCGTAACACCGGCTCGGTATTGGAACAGCGCAGATTGAAGCGCCAACCATCAAACTCCATACTTATACCGTCGGTTTTATCTATGCTGAGGGCCTGAGGTCCATAGACCTTTTGTGAGCGAGCGATAGCAGCTAAAGGATCATCCAGTCGCCGGTTGATCTCACCGCTGGCTGGATACAGGGCGATACGTTCATCAAGCATGGCGGACAATGGTTGTTCCTTCTGACTCATCAGTTCTGCAATTAATAGCCATGGGATCATACCACTGTCACAATAAGCAAAATCCCGAAAGAAATGATGAGCGCTCATCTCGCCACCGTAAACCGCGTTTTCAGACCTCATGCGCTCCTTCATAAAAGCATGCCCTGCCTTATTCTGTATGGGTATGCCGCCTGCACTGGTCACAATATCAATAGTATTCCAGGTCAACCGTGGATCGTGGACGATCTTTTCTCCTGGTTTTTTTGCCAAAAATGCCTCGGCCAGAAGACCTACAATGTAATAACCCTCGATAAAACGACCTTTTTCGTTAAAAAAGAAGCAACGGTCAAAATCTCCATCCCAGGCAATACCCAAATCAGCCCCTGAAGAGAGAACGGCCTTGCTGGTAACGGAACGGTTCTCCGGCAACAGTGGATTTGGAACGCCGCTGGGAAAGGTTCCGTCAGGCTGGTGCTGGACCTTAATGAACTCAAAGGGTAGGTGGGACTCCAGGGCATCCATCACCGGACCTGCGCAACCATTACCGGAATTGATTACGATCTTGAGTGGTTTGAGTTTTGCTATGTCCACATAGTGCAACAGATGCCTGATATAGTCGGGCCGGTTGACCAATGCCCTATGCCGCCCTGATTTTTCCACCGGGGAAAATAAATTTTGTTCCGCCAGCCGGCGGATTTCATGAAGACCGGTGTCACCGCTTATGGGACGTGCCCCTTGCTGCATCAGTTTCATACCGTTAAAATCCCTGGGGTTGTGGCTCGCAGTTACCATGATTCCGCCATCCAGGTGATGGTAAAAGGTGGCGAAATATACTTCCTCTGTGCCACACAAACCGATATCGAACACGTTCACGCCGCTTTCCATAAGGCCCTGGCTGAGGGCATCACAAAGAGACTTGCTGGAGAGTCGAATATCACGTCCCACCACTATCTTTTTAGGCTTGAGAAATTCAGCATAGCTTCTGCCAATCCGAAAAGCGATGGCCTCATTCAATTGATCAGGAATGCGGCCACGTATATCATAGGCCATAAAACATATAAGATCAGCGCCCATATACATCCTCTAATCTTGTGATGTCATCCTCTCCCAAATAGCTACCAGTCTGAACCTCTATCAAATCAAGGGGAATCACACCCGGGTTTTCCAGACGATGATTTACTCCCAACGGGATGTAGGTGGATTGGTCCTCTGTCAGTAATAATACCTCATCGCCCCGGGTAACCTTGGCAGTACCTCTGACTATAATCCAGTGCTCTGCCCTGTGATGATGCATCTGCAAAGAAAGGATCCCGCCAGGTTTCACTG
>JAFDDO010000108.1 GCA_019310825.1 Deltaproteobacteria bacterium
GCGATTTTGCCTCCCTTTTTTATTCTGGACTGGGTCCGCTTTTTTCATGAAACGATCCGGTTTTTAACATCATTCATTCATTTATCAGTTTACACTTTTAAGTTTCATTGCCAGAATACAAGACCAACAAAATGTAAACTGTTTTTGACTTGAAGTGTAAGGTTACAGGTTTTCTTTATGGACGTATTTTGACATAGATGTCAAAAATTGCGTCACTGTAATTAGCGAACTAGAGCACTTAGATGTATAATAAAATGTGGGATTTTTAGATTTTATATAGTTGATTTTGCCTTGTTTCCAATAAAAGATTCATATAGGATGAGGCATGGGTTGAAAGGCAAGATCGAAGTAATAACTTGGCATGTTTTATGCTTAGGTGTTAGATGTAATGTTAACTCAGGCAAAAATATTATCTGTATTCATAGAGAGCAATTCCTGTAGACCACGGCTTGTCTAGATCGAAGAGGTAACCCATGCAAAATTTTAAAGATCTCTTATTAAAAAATTTATGTAGTGCAGTCATTTTTTTTACTTATCTATTTGTTATGCCTTCAGTCTGGATGGCTGAAGGGGCGGATGTTCCCCCGCAGATTTTCGTAGGCGATACGCCGTCCTCGATCGTTGTCCAGCGGGGCATGCCTGTTAAGGTGCCAGTTTTCTTTGTGGGCGGCACATGTGCGAATAAAGCTGTCGAACTCTTTATATATCGTGAAGACACAGAAGGAAACCTAGTTTGTTACGGGCCTGATGGATGGGAGAACGACTATGCGGCGGCTTTAGAGGATTTCAAGCCCTTGGGTAATTTTAGCTTGCCTGAGTATGTTTACGTTGACTGGCCCGCAATTGATAACAGCCAATCTCTGACGGATTGCAATTTATGTGTCTGTGTGGATGACCAGATAGACGGGGTTTTTACAGAATCCTCGTACTGTTGTGGTTGCCAATCTATTATGATTGAAGAAGTTGATGACTACACCGGAGACGGGAACGACACCGGAGACGGAGGAGACACAGGAGACACAGGAGATACAGGAGATACAGGCTCTCCTTGGAAGCCTATAGTGCCGCCATTTGTTGATCTCGGTGGCGATTCCGGCGGCTTTTGTAGTTCTCTTGAATATACCCCTGAAGGAACGACTTTCTCCCGGAGTTATATATCAGAGTCACTTGAGCTCGGCGAATCTGAGCAGATCACCCTCCTTACATCAGCTTGCGGGAGTTCCGTAACAGTCAGCAGCGTATATAAAGCCTCTGGGGGAGAATGGTTGTCGGTCAGCTTAAGCGGAGGAAAGATTATTCTGAATCTGAATACCACTGGTCTAGAAGCTGGATCTACAAAAACAGGTATTGTCACGGTAAACGCTGGGGGAATTACTGACAACATGTCTGTAACTTTACGCGTAGAGGGCCAGTGTGATCCAACTTCGGCTTCAGTAACTCCTACGTCACTTACATTTCAGGCATATGTGGGGGGGCAGAACCCCAGCGCTCAGACTATTCGCGTGAGAGACAACTGCGGGGACGCTGTATCCGCTACTGTGGTATCTAAACCCGACTTTATAACGTTGACCCCTACGACGACCAGCAGCACCGGAGTGTTTTCAGTCTCGTGCGTTGAGTCATATCTGGACGAGGAGGGTGAGGGTAGCTATTCGGGTACCATTATCTTTGAGGACGGAGAATACGATCAGCGACACTCTGTTTTGGTAACACTGGAAGTTACGGATACACCCCCTCCGCCGACGGATGACAGTGTGACGACTATATCCTCTGGAAACATCGATTATTATGACGTCGGTGCTGGCCAAGCTAGGTATTTCAAGTTTGTGGCAAGCGTATCTGATTGCGTTTATCCAATTCAGGTGGGCAACACATCGATGGCCGATCAACCAAGGACAGTGCATGCACTCGTAAAACGAGGAAGCAAGCCGACCATAGCCGATTTTAATCGCACCTGGGACATGGCCCCGTCTTATTATGACTGCACGTTAGGACAGTGGATGCCGGCGAAGCCTGGTGCTGAAAATCTTTACTGGAAGTACAACACTGGATCTCAGGCGGAGTTTGTCCAAATTAAAGAACTTATGGAATCTAATACGTTCTATATCATGTTATACAACAATGGAACAAGAAACGTTCACGATCAACGTCTAACTCTTAAATATTATGATTAGTTTTTAGGCCTTTCGGCCTAATAGATTGCGAAGGGGAGATGGTACGATCCATTTCCCCTTTTTTATTGTATAGCATTTCATTAAAAAGTTGTCATTGCGTGCGTTAGTGAAGCAATCTAGTTACTTCAAATCAATTCACTTACCAGTTGCAGGCCTTTATATCTTCAAACCGTTCAATCTACATCGTTCTCAAACCGTGAAGCGTGAATTTTGGAACTTTGAATCTGAGTAGTTACCCTACTTTTCTTTTTGTGCCCTTGAAATTTTGCAAGAAAATTGTTCTAACAGGGCACAGATAGACCTTATGGCAAAATTTGCCGGCTGGGAGTTTTTTGGTTATAGGAATTAGGAAAAAATTTACAGGTAACAAGGGGAATTATGGACGATTTATTGTTGCGTAGAATGATATCAAGCGTCATGGTATTGATTTTTGTTGGGTTTTGCTGTGTACCCACTGTGTATGGTCAGGAATCCCAAAAGGCAGAGGCTGTTATATCCCAGGCGGGTGATTGGAAATTGACCTTTGCGGATCTTGAACGGATCGTCAGTTATTATCCTGAGGAGCAAAGGGCCCTTATACTGCAGGATCCGAAAAAGTTGATGACATTGGCTCGAAGTCTCACTCAGGCCAAGGTGCTATCTGATAAAGCTTATGCGGATGGTCTGAACGATCGCCCTGACATTCGTGAGCAATTGAAGATCAACGAACAGCATAAGTTATCCTTGGCCTATGTACAAGAAAAGACGTTAAAGGGTCTCAATGTTTCAGAGGAAGATGTGCGTCTCTATTACCAGGGTCACAAAGATGATTACAAAGTGCCTGCTCAAGTAAAGGTCCGGCACATCTTGTTGCGGCTGAGAAAAAATGCAGATAAAGAAGTGGTGCAGCAAACACGCCAGCGTGCCGAGGACATATTAAAAAAGGTTAAAGCCGGTGAAGACTTTGCCGTATCGGCTGCGGCCTTTTCTGAAGATCCGGGGTCTCGTGACCGTGGTGGAGACCTCGGTTGGGTGGTTCGCTCAAAATTGGATCCAGCTTTTGCCAAGGCTGCCTTTGCCGCAAAGAAAGGGCAGGTAGTCGGACCTGTGCGTTCGGCCTATGGTTTTCACCTGTTAAAAGTGGAAGACCGCCGTCCCGCACGCCAAATGCCCTGTGAGGCAGTGGCCGAACGTATTCGCAAAGAACTTATGAGCCAGTTAAAAAAAAGTAAGGTGCATGAGTTCATTGAGGCAGCCATGAAGGAGGCAGGGGCGACTATTAACAACGAACGTATTTTGGATCTTGCTGTTAAGTAGTCTCGAAGTCATTGTCTCCTGGTTAAAGCCCTGATTACACTGCAAAAATCGTGAAATATGATTCCGCTCAAAAAGCCCGAGATGCAAGGCGCAAAATTTTCCAGGCATGAGACGTACTTATCGTACGTCGCAGTGACTGGAAAATTGAAGCAACGCCGCAGATTGGATTTTTTCAGCGGAATCAGACCTAAGATAAGCAGAGAGATCAGTAAATGCTTCATTCCTGAGTTTATCCCAGGAAAATTTTGCCGATCCAAATCAACCCCCGTTAGAGAGCATGCCAACTGCGTTTGCGGGACGTGGATCGCAGGCTTTTGCATACAAATATCTTAAGGAAGCAAAAGCAAAAACCGCTTTTTCAAGGAGCTATTTCCGGATATCCATCACGGTACTTGGCAGGTCTTCAAACAGACGATAATCGTCTATCCAGTCATAAACCACATATTGTCTCGACAGCCTTGGATGCAGATACCGCAACAGGGGTGCGGGTGTGGATGTCCATAGTATGGATTCACTGAAAACAGAGTTGTTTAAAAGACTGTGAAGCCTTTCTGCTTAAAGGACATCGGCAAAGGAATGCTTAAGTCGCTCAAAGAAAAAGGTTCCCAGGAACAGTGAAAGTATCGTCCAGGCGGCAGCAAGGCAAAACAGGACTGGGTCCATTGTCTGACGAAGCAAGATCTGTCGAAAAAGCTCGATAAAGGGAAACGCGGGGTTGAAGTAGAGATAGGAATGGAACTTGGAGGGAATCATGGAGATGGGATAAATAATCGGGGTCAGGTAAAACCATACGAAAACGATTATTGGAAGGATCTGCTGGGTATCTCTCAGGAACACGCACAAAGCGGACAGGAAAGCTGCTAAACCTAGGGCAAATAAGAAAAATAATAGGATGAGTACAGGAAGCCAGAGCCATGTCCAAGAAATAAAACCCGCCCACACCAAATAAATCACAAAAAAAGACATTCCAACTCCGTTTATAAAAAACGTACCGCTAAGGCCCACCGTGGGGAGGAGTTCAATGGGGAGGACTACCTTGGTGATAATATTTGCATTTTCTATCAAGATGCCTGTGCAACGGATAAGACCTTCTGAGAATGCCATCCAGGGAAACAGGCCGGCAAGGAGAAACAGCACAAAGCTATCTGTCCCAACCTCCTGATGCGAAAGCCGTATCTTCAGGATCATACCGAAAACAAATGAGTAGATCAGAATGTGGCTCAGGGGTGTGACCAGAAGCCAGAACGAACCTCCCATGGAACCGGCAAAGCGTCCGCGGATCTCACGCGTAAAAAACTTTTTGAACAGACCAAAATTAAGAATTATGATCCTGCCCCACTGGACTGGTGCGGTGCCAAAATTCTGAAGGCATGGGAATCTGCTGTTAGTCAATTACCCAGGCCCCGAAAAGCTTGCAGGATTTGGTCGTCCGGTTTGCCAATCAACCCGTTGACAGATAGGACATACTCATCGTCAATAATGAGGCCGTAACATTCATAAAAGCTCTTAACGCTCTGAAGCATCCGGCGCGGATCATATCGAAACGCAAGATAGTCGGTCTCCTTGCTGCTGCGCCTGTGATCAAACATAATATGATGGTGGATTGCAAATGAAGCAGGAGAATTGACAAGCTTCCTGCCTTTCTCTTTGAGGCCGAACGATACAGCTATGTCCTCAAAGACATTAGGATAGCCTGGCTTAAGCGGCAGGTCTCCCTTGTAAAGAGTCGCTCCTATAGGCAACCAGTCCAATTCACGCCTCTGAAGTGTAGACAAATCGTCTATGCTCTTACCCTGGTCGTACAATTCCATGGACAGACGAAGCCCCTGTTGCCTTGTCTTGCCACCGGTGAATTGAAGGGATCCATTGGGAAATGCCACTCTGCAGCAAACAGCACCTATTTCCGGATCCTCTTCCGCCCGAACTATGATTTCCTCCAGCCAGCCATCGCAAAGTTCTATGTCGTTGTCAAGTGACATTATGTAATCACCTCGAACGTGTGCAAGGGCCTTCATGCGTCCTGCTGCAGGTCCGAAGTTTTTTTCAGAATAGAAAATCCTTACTCCTTCAATTGGCTCCACGTACCGTTTCAAAAAATTCACTGTTTCCGGACGAGACCCGTTGTCCCACAAGATGATTTCGTGGGGCACTTTCACCGTTTTCTTGATAGACTGAATGCACTGCAGCGTCTGGTCTTCTTTCCCATAGGAAAGGACAAGGAAGGTTAGCATCTTGTCCCAGGAACCGTCTCTAATAGCCATACGTTTTCGAGTCTCGGCATTGATCAATTCTACGGCTCTTTGTTGTTTGCTCTCGCGCTGCACGGTTTCTTGTTGTTTGTGCCACCTGTGAAAATATATAAACCTTGGAACATGCAAAAAGCTGGAAGAGGGAAAATGAAAGGCGGCTCGCATCAGGAAATCATAATCCTGAGCTGCATCGAATCTACTGTCAAAGAGCCCTGCTTTAGCGAACACGTCACGGTGAATCATCTTGAGGTGACTTGTATACATCTTTCCATCAAGCTGCTCCCTGAGATAGTCCTCACGGGGCAATTCAGAAAAGCTTA
Organism: Deltaproteobacteria bacterium; assembly: GCA_019310825.1. GTDB lineage: Bacteria > Desulfobacterota > Dissulfuribacteria > Dissulfuribacterales > UBA3076 > UBA3076. The sequence continues at coordinate 6,040 of JAFDDO010000108.1, forward strand.
CCCTGCCGGCCTCTTCGTCTTGTTCATTCACATAAATGCGGTCGCTATAGGCATATCGCGTTTCCGGTCTCCACATGGAAACAACGGTCTCCAGGGCTTCAGGTCCCAGAAAATCGTCACAGTCCACAAAAGCGATATGAGTACCCTGTGATTCCATCAGCCCCCGGTTTTGTGTTTTAGAGATGCCCATGTTCGACGAATTATAAAGCACCTTGCATCTTGGCTTGTCTTTGTAGTCATCAAGGATGGCCTTGACTGAAGGGTCTGTAGAGGCATCGTCTATTATAATAACCTCAAAATTAGAATAGGTCTGGGCAAAAATACTTGATATACACTTGCGCAAGTATACAGCGTGATTGTATACCGGAATCAAAACCGACACTAGGGGACGCGCTGTATTTGTCTTCACCATATGCCTGGAAGGCTTTGCCGCCAGGTGTTGATAATAAAATCCACGCAGCCGGTTTCTTAGGGTAATAGGCAGCGGCAAATTGCGGGCAGTACGATAAGCCAATCCTCTGGCTGAAAATTTATTCGCGCTCGCCCGGACAAATCGCAACGGAGCTGTAATACGCCACGAAACTGAACCCAATATCCGCTGCAGCAGATCTTCAGTCTCGCAGTGAGCAGCGGTTATTTCGGTTAATTCCTTGGAGAGTTTCTCTATCCTGGGCTCATTATCCCTAAGCAAGGCATCTCGTGAAGTGGTTATTTCGGTTAATTCCTTGGAGAGTTTCTCTATCCGGGACTCGTTATCCCTAAGCAAGGCATCTCGCACGCTGAGATCCTTACGATGATGGTCCTCCTGCTCCCCCTTGATAGTGTACAGCTGCCGCTCCATAGCTGACACGTGGAGATGTACGAGATAATCCGTGTACTTGCGAATGGCAACCGACGTTATCTTGTCCCAATGACGGTCCCAGATTCGATCCTGTACTTCCATGTTGTGTTCTTGGGAAAAGCGGTTACCAGATATGGTGGAGCTGTAAAATGTGCGGTATTCTCCGATGAGTTCCGGGATATACTTGAACTCGTATCTCTCTGAAGCACGGAGAAAAAAATCCCAATCCTCGAAAAGGGACAAAGTCTCGTCCAGCAGGCCGACTGCATCAAAGACTGAACGATGGCATATTATAGCGTTAAAGGGAATGTAGTTACAGCAAAGCAGCAACTCTCTGTCAAATGGCTGGGCAAAAAGCAATGTATAGCGTTCTGAATCGG
>JAFDDO010000109.1 GCA_019310825.1 Deltaproteobacteria bacterium
CAAGTCCACTAGTTTGTCCTAAAATTGATCCCGATAGCTTCTTGCAACTTATTGATATATTAGAAAATATAATCATGGAGCAGTTAACAATAACAACTGCGAAACTTTAGTAAGTCAATCTTAGAGTCAATTTTAGTCATTGAGGTAAAATAAGTGGAAGCCATATCATCCAAGGTCACATCAAAAGGGCAGGTTGTAATACCCAAAAGGCTAAGGGTGAAATATGGGATACATTCGGCCACAGCGATCCGCTGGATTGAAAAAGATCAAGGCATTTTGATGATACCGGAATGCGAGGATCCGATTGTTGAGGCGCGAGGAATGTTAAAGGGTTCTGGGATATTGAAAGCCTATTTGAAAGAAAAAAGGCTTGAAAAACAAAGGGAGGACAAAAGATTTGCAAAGCCCAAATAGTTTTGTTCTCGATAGTTATGCCATAATTGGAGGTCTTGAGAATGAATCTTTTTCTGACCAGATTCAGTATGTTCTCACTCAGGCGAAGAATGGCGCCGTTCGCCTATATTTCCACGCAATTCACATAGGTGAGGTTTATTATATCACCTTGAGGGAACAGGGCCAAAGTTTGGCCGACTTAGCCTGTGCCAGAATTAAAGCTTTGCCGATGAAGTTGATTGATCGCATCGATGAAAAACTTCTTATGGCAGCTGCCGGCCTTAAAGCAAGGTATCCTATTTCGTATGCGGATTCCTTTGCTGGGGCTTTGGCGATGATCAAGAACTGTCCGCTTTTAACGGGAGACCCTGAATTCAGGTCGCTTGAAAAACAAGATATAATAAGCATCGAGTGGCTAAGCCCTTAGGGATGAGTCCGAAATAACGCCCCCCCCCATTACATTATTTTCCCTCTTGACATAGAAATTCATCTATTATGTTCAAAAAAAAGAATTTGACAGAAAATCGCTTTGGCCTGAATTTTAGAGCGGGACAGTCCGATTAATCATTATCCCATGACTTTGCCCGAAATATGCTATCTTTTGAGGTTTGGATTTGCCGCGCAGATAGAGCTTCCTGAATTCTTCCTTGTCCAGCAAAAAGAGAATGTAACTGATATGCCCGGAATATCCGCTGGAGTCAAGCTGTTGAATCTTTTTCACTGTCTGCTTAGCCAAGTTTAATGCTCGGCGGTGAATGGTAGGCGAAGCGCCATCGCACTTTTTGATTGAATAAAGCCACCTGCAACTAAAGGGACGGATATCATAAATTATGCAAGTCTTATCCGCCTTGAGAAAGGCGCATCGAGAAAGCACTCCGTTTTCTCTCTCCATCTTGTTTTGAGCCAGCCCGGCCTTTATTCTCGATTTTAGCGGCTCTTCAAACGTGGCCACCCGGTCATAGATGATAATGCCTTCAAGAGTTGTAATATCAATATTACCAACGTCTATACAGCAGTTAGCACAGCCCTTTACACATGCTGCTGATTTTTTAAACTCGGCCACGTCCTTTTCGTACTGGCTGTATAATTCCTTGAGTTTTTTCCTTTTCTCTATTTTCATCTTTTATTAGCGCACATGTCATGTGCATTTACAAGTTCAGGGTGAACCGTTCAGTCTCCGGCCTTTAAGTGGCTTATGCCTCTGGAGAGGATTCGGCCAATCCGGCATTTATCAGGATGATCTCTGTATATAAAAATATTTGGTACACATGCCATTGTCATATATCGTCTGTGAAAGATCAAGGCCATGAATGACCATCACAAGACCGGGAACTCTGTCTGGAAATCCAAACATTGTCCGAAGGAATACCTAAACATGGAATTTCAAATAGGTATCGTCGGTCGATTCCAACAACTTCTGGTAGCTTCGTGGCTTTTCCTGTTTTTTATTGACACTAGCAGAAATGTTTCTTATCGTACATTTTATGGATGGATGGATAGCTGGAATCAGCTATATGTAGGTCTATAAGGCTATCAAGTGGCAGGTCTATAAATAAAGAAGCTACAAATCCTCTTTTTTATAGGTAAGCCCTTGAGGAAACATGACACTCTGTATGGATCAGAAATCACCTACATGGCGGATCCTTTCCGTTTGGGCGTTTCGAACCCATGGCAAGTGCAACACATGGGTCGAAAGAGCCCATAGTTTTTAGGAAAGGAGGTAAAGATCATGGCAAAAGGAACAGTGAAATGGTTCAACGATCAAAAAGGCTTCGGTTTCATCTCTCAGGAGAATGGGCCTGATGTTTTTGTCCACTTCAGCGCCATTGAGGGCGCCGGATTCAAGTCTCTAGAAGAAGGGCAGACAGTGGAGTTTGATGTGGTTGAGGGTCCCAAGGGTCCCCAGGCGTCTAACGTGCACGCATAGTGCCGGTTGGCCTCGGAAATCAGCACTGAAAAGCGGGTTTGCTTTCGAGGGCCCGCTTTTTTCGTTTTATTTTTCCAACCAATTTTATGTAAAATGGCTTTTAAGCCTGAGCAACTATTAAAACTAAAAGTTTGTTTCATCCAAAACGAATATTAAAGAATAACAGTTGCTCCTAGAGGAATGTAATAATGAAGCTTTATATTGGGAATTTGCCCTTTAATACCACAGAAGCAGAAGTTCGCGAAATGCTTGAGCAGTATGGGACTCTCGAGTCATTCAATTGGATTACTGATCGCGATACAGGGAAACCGCGTGGTTTTTGCTTCGCCGAAATGGATAATGCCGATGCCGATGCCGCTATAAAAGCTCTCAACGGCAAGGACCTCGGTGGACGCAATTTAAAGGTAAACGAGGCAAGGGCACGAAATGACCGCCGCAAGAAACGCTCCTGGTAAAAGAAAAAATTTGAAAAATATCCTATAGCAAAAACCAAAGAAGACTATAAAGGTTTCTTGCCCCAATATGTAGCCAGAAAATAGATCAAATCTGTCGGAGGGGCAAGGTTTGATGGATACCTACGCTGAACTGTTGGATTTCCAATCAACAATCATAAATCAATAGGTGGGGTTTGATAGATGTTTATGATCCCACTCAAAAAGTCAGAGATGCAAGGCGCAAAATTTTTCAGGAACAAGATGTTTTTGTCGTACGTCGCAGTGACTGGAAAATTGGAGCAACACCGCAGATTGGGTTTTTCCAGCGGAATCAGTTAATAGGATTAGCAAGTGCGCATTATAGCCTTTGGAGACATCCACATGGAGTGTGCTGGTATTGAGAATATATCTGGGCTTTCAAATGCTGACTTGGTGATAATTACAGGGGATTTTACCAATTTTGGAGGGAAAGAAGACGCCTCAACCATACTGGATACCATCCGGCGCATTAATTCCAAAATATATGCTGTCATGGGTAATATGGATAAGGCATCAGTCGTAGACTATCTGGATGAGCTTGGCATCAATATCCATGGCAAAGGATTTGTCCTGGGGGACTTGGGGATCTTCGGTGTAGGAGGATCTAATCCCACTCCATTCAATACACCAACCGAGTTCTCTGAAGAAGAACTCGGGGACATTGTCAACAAGGCATACCAATATGTGACCCATGCATCGATTAAGGTCCTGATATCCCACACTCCTCCTTTCAACACGGCTGCCGACCTGATAGGCAGTGGGGTCCACGTTGGCAGCATAGCCATCAGGGAATTCATTGAAGAAAAACAGCCTGATTTTTGCTTCACAGGCCACATACACGAATCCAGAGGAGAGGATCGGATAGGACGCACCCTGATACTCAATCCGGGGATGCTGAAAGATCCGGGCTGGATAGAGTTCAACCGTCAGGATGATGGGAGTTATATCGCTCGTCTTAATTAAGTTTCATTCAGAAATGGCCTTTTTCAGCAACCTCTACATCAATCTGCAGGATTGTTTGTGCGAAGTACAATAAGCACGTCTCCGCACAATCCCTTGATTTCTTTGACCTTACGAAAAATAGCTCATTTCTGAATTGAAAACTGTAATTGCTCAAAAGGGCCGCTGCTTCCAGGTGGCTGCCCCTTCAGCCTCTTGAGATAAAGAGGAAACCTCTTACTTTACCTCCTCGAAGTCAGCATCTACCACGTCGTCATCTCCTCCACCTTTGCCAGCTTTTTCATCTTTACCGGATGTTGTGTCTTCAGCACCGCCCGCTTGAGCGCCGGCAGCCTGCTGATACATCATTTCCGCCAGCTTGTGAGAAGCTTGCATAAGCTCATCCTGGGCCTTTTTAATCGCCTCCAGGTCCGTGCCTTCCATGGCCTTTCTGAGATCTTTGATCCTGTCATTGATCTGGTCTTTGGTAGCAGTATCTACCTTGTCTCCAAGTTCCTGCAGGCTCTTTTCAGTGCTGTAGATCAAGGTGTCGGCCTGATTCCGGACCTCAGCCGCCTCTTTTTGCTTTTTATCTTCCTCAGCGTGGAGTTCCGCATCCTTGGTCATTTTCTGAATCTCTTCCTCACTGAGACCACTGGATGCCTGGATCCTAATGGACTGCTCCTTGCCGGTTGCCATGTCCTTTGCTGACACATTAAGGATACCATTGGCATCTATATCAAAAGTGACCTCTATCTGAGGCACTCCACGGGGAGCCGGCGGAATTCCAACCAGCTCGAACCGTCCGATGGTTTTGTTGCCGGATGTCATCTCACGCTCGCCCTGAAGCACGTGGATGGTTACGGCATTCTGGTTATCAGCGGCAGTTGTGAAAATCTGGCTCTTCCGGGTTGGAATAGTAGTATTTTTTTCAATAAGCTTGGTCATGACTTGACCAAGTGTCTCAATACCGAGGGAAAGGGGAGTTACATCCAGGAGCAATACGTCCTTGACATCGCCTTTCAGGACCGCCCCCTGTATAGCCGCCCCTATTGCCACGACTTCATCAGGATTAACACCTTTGTGAGGTTCTTTGCCAAATAATTTTGAGACCTTCTCTTGGACCTTTGGCATACGGGTCATGCCGCCAACCAGTATAACTTCGTTTATGTCAGCGGGAGTGAGCCCGGCGTCTTTAAGAGCTACCTGACACGGACCTTCAACGCGATCGATCAGATCTGCCACAAGGGACTCAAGCTTGGCCCTGGTGAGCTTAATGACCATGTGCTTCGGACCACTGGCGTCAGCCGTAATGAATGGTAGGTTAATCTCAGTCTCCGGAGTGCTTGAAAGCTCGCACTTGGCCTTTTCAGACGCTTCTTTTAGACGCTGAAGGGCCATCCGGTCCTGTCTGAGATCCAGGCCATGTTCTTTCTTGAACTCATCTGCCAGCCAATCAACTATCCGAAGGTCAAAGTCCTCGCCTCCAAGAAACGTGTCTCCGTTAGTGGACTTTACCTCGAACACACCTTCCCCGATCTCCAGTATTGAGATATCAAAAGTGCCTCCACCCAAATCAAATACGGCAATTTTCTCTTCTGACTTCTTATCCAGACCATAGGCCAGAGCCGCTGCTGTAGGCTCGTTGATTATGCGTAGGACGTTTAATCCTGCAATACGGCCTGCATCTTTGGTGGACTGGCGCTGACTGTCGTTGAAATAGGCCGGCACGGTAATCACCGCATCGGTTACCTTCTCACCGAGGTAGTCAGCAGCAGTCTGTTTCATCTTGCCGAGTACCATGGCTGAGATCTCAGCAGAGCTGTGCTGCTTATCCTCTATTTCTACGCACGCATCTCCACTTGAACCCTGGACAATCTTAAAGGGGGCTATATCCTTTGACTTCTGGACTTCTGCATCACTAAATTTTCGGCCAATAAGCCTCTTGACCGCAAAAACCGTATTTTCTGCATTGGTAACTGCTTGCCTCTTGGCCAGCATTCCCACCAATCGTTCACCTTTATCTGTAAAGGCTACTACCGAAGGTGTAGTGCGCCCGCCCTCGGCATTATTTAGAACTTTGGGATCACCTCCCTCCATGATGGCCACACAGGAGTTAGTGGTTCCCAAGTCTATGCCTATTACTTTTCCCATGTTGCAAAACCTCCTTGTAAAAAAGCTTCAATATAAAAAGTTATATAGAGTTATAGTTTTACTGATCCTAAAACTAAGCACTAGTTTTTTCTTGTCTACTCCCCTCTGTTGCATTTTTTTGATACTACTACAAGAGCAGGTCTCAAAATCCTTTCATGAAGCGAATAACCTTTTAAGAGTTCTTTTATCACTATATTTTCTTTCACCCCATCCTGCTCTTGCACAGTAAGGGCTTCATGCAGATTCGGATCAAATTTTTGCCCTTCTGCAGTAAAGGCCTTGAGACCGAAACGTTCCAAGGTTTTTAAGTGGCCTGACATGGTCAGATCAAGCCCCTCTATCAACTTATCGAAGTCCCTTGAATCCTTGGCTGAGGTCACGGCCCGTTCTAAGTTATCAAGAAAAGGCAGCAGTTCTTTGGCAAAGGATTCTAAGGCATATTTCATGTAATCTGATTTTTCCCGCTCTATCCTCTTCTTAAAATTTTCCAGATCGGCAGCCAGGCGCAGTACCTTTTCCTGACATTTCTCGAGCTCTTTCTCTTTGTCTGCCAGCTTCTGGGCCGGATCAATCTTATCACCTTCTGTGTTTTCGATCTTTTTCTCCGAAGTTTTTTGCTTTTCTTCCATATCTTTGTTGTCCATGTTCACGATTCCTTAAACTTTTCGCCTAAAATCTGGGCGGTATATTCAACCAGGGACATGGCTCTGGCATAGTTCATGCTGATCGGGCCAACAATACCCAAGCTTCCCAAAGGACTGTTATTTCCAGCATAGGGAGCCAGTACCATACCGCAGCTCGGCACTTCATTTCCAAGCCCTTCAGATCCAATAAATACTTGCACTCCTCTTGAGTCCAAACACCTGTCCAAAAGGGTCAAGAGGGCCTTCTTCTCTTCAAATGTTTGAAGAATTGCCCTGATACGCTAGACGTTCGAAAACTCAGGTTTATCAAGGAGATTGAGCTTGCCTTCGATAAAGACCTCTCCCTGCTCAGTTGACACCTTCATTTGATCAAGGAGGTCTTCTAAAAGGACGTCAAAGACTCTCTTTTCTTCTTCTAGTTCATCTATAATTACAGACCTGAGTTCTTCCAGACACATGTGTACAAACTTATTGCTAAGATACTGGGAAATTTTTTCCAGCTTATCCTCCGAGATGTCATAATCGATCTGGACAAGTCGATTCTGCACCATGCCTGTGTCAGATACACTGACGACCAGTA
>JAFDDO010000110.1 GCA_019310825.1 Deltaproteobacteria bacterium
TCTCAGTTTGCGCAGTCCATGTTTAAAAATCCACTTATTACCTGAGTATGTGGCTTCATTTGCTGCCACGAGCTGTGTAATTACATAATTCTGGTCAAATGAAAACCATTGAACGTTTTTGAGCCTTTTGGCGTCCGGACTCCCTAGTTCTGTGGCCCATATAGTGTTGTCACCCAGAAAAAAAAGCCTGTTTCCCTTTAACATCCCTCTGGGCGGTCTCTTTTTGACCTCCACCTGAAATATTGTGTGGGCCTTTTCCATTGCTTTAGGAATATATAACGCCTTTAAGGTAATCAGGATCGCTGACAGGAAAAATGCCGCAAGTAGCAAGGGCAATATTACTTTCCAGGGTTTAACTCCAAGAGAGCGCATAGCAAGTAGCTCCATGTGTTTTGAAAGAAGCATGATACTTAGAAGCCCTGCAAGTAAAACGGCCAACGGTGTCAGCTCATAGAGTATTTTGGGTATTGATAGGAAAAAGTAGGCCAGCGCTGAGGACATTGGCGCATTGGCCTCAATGAAATCATCCAGCCTCTCAAATACCTCAACCAAGAGATAGATCCCGATCAATCCCGGAAGAACCAATGAAAAAATTAGAAAGAAGTTACGAAGTAAATATCGGCTGAGTATACTCATACTAGTTTCTTAACGGACCCTGTTTGTTCAGGAGAATTATCAAACCAACTGTTATGCCGGCAAAAATGAGATTGGGTACCCATAGGGCAATAACAGGTGAAATGTTGCCTGTATCAGCCAAGCTGGCTGCAAAGGCCATGGAAAGATAGTAGAGCAGAAATGCTGCAAGCCCTAAGGCAATTCCTCCTGAAAGTCCGGTTCTTCCAAATAGTATACCCAAAGGCGCGGCCATTATGCCCAAGATCAGGGCACCTACGGGTACTGCCAGCCTCTCATGAAATTCGGTAAGAAAGTGCACTTTGTGTCTGGCAGATGTATCAGGATCTGAGGCAGCTTTTAGCAGGCTCCCCAGTCCCAACTCACCCCTTTTTTGTTTACGGCCCTTTCCCGGCAGGCTCAGACGAAGGGCATATGATTTAAAATCAAGCGTGTCGGTCTTTCTGTAATCGTCACTTATGCGATTTAATGTGCCGTTGCTCAATCTCAAACCCACCTCCAATCCCCCTGGCTGAGCAAACAGTTCTCCTTCTCTGGCCATGATCTGGTAGGTAACTTGTTCTTTTCGAGCGTCCTGAATGTAAACTCCCTTGAAACGATGTCCCTGATCAAGACTTTTGTCGACATATAGGGTAAGTTTGGACATCGGGCTAAAAAAAATCTTTTCAGGAATTCCACGTGCCAGACTACGTTCAGTCAATTCCCTAATAAAATTCCTGGATGATGTTTTTGCCTTTGGAATCACACTGGCTGACAAAAAAAAGCTAAACAGACAAGTTGTTATTGAAACCATAATCACAGGTATTATAAGTTTTTTAAGACCTGCGCCACATGCAAAAAGTGCGAGCATCTCACTGTCCCTGGAAAGACGCAAAAATCCCAGGAGTATACCTAACAGAGTGGCCATAGGCAGCACAAATGCCCAAAATGTTGGAAGCAGCAAGATGGCAATTTTACCCAACTCGGTGAATTTTATCCCTGCCCTGAGCATAGGTTCCAAAAGTGGCAACAGGCTACCCAGCAACAAGAGGACGCTAAGTGCACAAAAGGAGAACAGAAAAGGGATGGCCATTTCCCTTAAGAGCATTCTAGACAATAAGGACATAGGGCTCCATAACAGAAAATTTCCCAAATCACAATCGATCTTGCTCTAACGGAAAAGATGGGATAAACAAGAAACAATAATACACGACACCAAGTGCAATCTGTGCTTTGCAAACGTCGTGTAGCATACGGAGAAATTATGCCTCATCGTATAGAAGTTTCATTAAAGCTTCATCTTCAAGACCCACAAGGTCTTAAGACCGCTCGGCAGTGTCGCGAGGACCTCAAATTGGGGGTTTCCGGTATCAGAACCATTAAGGTCTATCTTGTCGATACTGATCTTTCGGAGGAACAACTGAAGGCAGTCGCAGAAGGTCCTTTTTCCGATCCGGTGATTCAGGTAGCGGCAATAAACCGCCCTCTGGCCCTGGAGTTGGCCAAGAAACGTGATTTCTCATGGGACTGGCTGATAGAAGTGGGTTTCAGGCCAGGGGTTACGGACAATGAAGGTCGTACTGCAAGGGAGGCCCTTGAGTTGGTTGTCGGTCGCAAACTGGGACTGGATCAAGGGCCATACACCTCTACTCAATACTGTATTAAGGGAGAACTTACCTACGATCAGGTAAAAAGTCTGGCAAAAGGGCTTCTCGCAAATGATCTGATACAGAGGACTACTATAGTCTCAAGGGATACGCTTGGTGAAGTTTGGTCAGAGAAACAGAGCCCTTTCTATGCAGTCCCCAAGGTTAGAGAGAAGGCTTCAATAGAAGTCAAAGAGATAGATCTCTCAATGCTAACGGATGAGGAGCTGGTAGCCATGTCAAAAGACAGGGTGTTGGCACTCAATCTCAAGGAGATGAAACAGATAAGGGAGTATGTCCAACGGCCTGATGTGAAAGAAGAAAGGGCAAAAGTCGGGCTTACGGAACGACTTACTGACATTGAACTTGAGGCCCTTGCCCAAACCTGGTCAGAGCACTGCAAACACAAGATTTTTAACTCCATCATTAATTACAGGAATGAGAAAGGGGAAAAGACAGTAATTGAGAGCCTTTTTGATACTTATATCCAAAAAGGGACCAAGGAGATCCGCAACAGGCTGGAATCCAATGACTGGTGTCTTTCTGTATTTAAAGACAATGCCGGCGTGATCCGATTCAATGATCTTTATAATGTTGTTTTTAAGGTTGAGACCCATAACAGTCCCTCGGCCCTTGATCCCTATGGCGGTGCACTTACAGGGATCGTAGGGGTAAACAGGGACCCGTTCGGCACTGGAATGGGGGCAAAGTTGATATTCAACACCAATGTATTTTGCTTTGGGCCTCCGGATTACGACAAGCCCCTTCCCAAAGGACTGCTTTACCCTAAACGCATATTCGAAGGTGTACGAGAAGGTGTTGAACACGGGGGTAACCAAAGTGGCATCCCCACAGTAAACGGATCTATCCTCTTCGACGAGCGTTACCTGGGAAAACCCCTTGTCTTCTGCGGTACAGGGGGCATCATGCCAAAAGAAATTTGCAACAGGCCAGGCCAAGAAAAAAATGCCCGCTCGGGAGACGCCATAGTCATGTGCGGCGGCCGCATAGGAAAAGATGGGATCCACGGGGCGACTTTTTCCTCTGAGGAGCTGCACGAGGGTTCGCCGGCCACGGCAGTGCAGATAGGAGATCCCATAACGCAGAAGAAAATGACAGATTTTCTCTTAAGGGCACGGGACCTTTGCCTATACAATTCCATTACTGATAATGGCGCAGGAGGTCTTTCATCCTCTGTGGGTGAGATGGCACAGGAGACAAACGGGCTGGAACTCTATCTTGACAGGGCACCATTGAAATATCCAGGGCTTCAGCCATGGGAAATACTGCTTTCCGAGGCCCAGGAGCGGATGACTGTGGCTGTTCCCATGGATAGGCTGGACGAGTTCATCGGCCTTGCAAAGAAGATGGATGTTGAGGCCACGGTTCTGGGAAATTTTACCGACTCGGGAAAATTCCACTGCCTGTACCAGGGAAAGACCGCGGCATATCTGGACCTGGACTTTTTGCATAATGGACTTCCCAGGCTTGAGCTCACTGCAGTGTGGACTCCCCCGAGGCATGAAGAACCCGAGCTGTCTGAACCCGCAGATCTCGGCGCAGAACTCAAGGCCTTGCTTTCTCGCTATAACGTGTGCAGCAAGGAGTATGTAGTCCGCCAGTATGACCATGAGGTCCAAGGTGGGAGCGTTATAAAGCCCCTCACAGGGGCAAAGGACGACGGCCCGAGCGATGCCGCGGTCTTGAGGCCGGTCCTTGAATCCCTCGAAGGCCTGGTGGTTGCCCATGGGATCTGTCCTCGTTACAGCGACATAGACACTTATCACATGGTGTGCTGTGCGGTTGACGAGGCAGTAAGAAACGCCATATCTGTAGGAGGCAGCCTGGACCTTATGGCCGGCCTTGATAACTTTTGCTGGTGCGACCCGGTTCAGTCGAAAAAGACCCCGGACGGTCATTACAAATTGGCTCAGTTGGTAAGAGCAAACCAGGCCCTGTACAAAATTTGCGTCACATATGGTGTACCATGTATCTCAGGCAAGGATAGCATGAAAAACGATGCTACTATCGGTGGGGTCAAGATATCCATCCCGCCCACACTGCTATTCTCCGTAGTAAGCCGTATACAAGATGTGCGTCGTTCAGTAACCATGGATGCAAAACACCCGGGAGACCTGGTCTACGTGCTTGGAGCAACTTATCCTGAGCTGGGTGCTTCTGAATACTACGCCAGGTATAATTGTATTGGAAACAATGTGCCGAAAGTAAGGATGAAAGACGCGCTGGCCAGATACCGCGCCCTTTCAGATGCCATATATCAGGGCATTGTCTCGTCCTGCCATGACTGTTCTGACGGTGGATTGGGAATTTCACTGGCAGAGGTCGCTTTCAGTGGTGACCTGGGTATGGTAATAGACTTAGGTGCTGTAATTACCGAAGACGTCGACCGTTTGGACACGTTGCTCTTTAGTGAAAGCCAGAGCCGCTTCGTTGTTACCATTAGGCAGGAGCATCAACAGTCTTTTGAGAATACAATGGGAGATACAGTTTGTGCCATGGTAGGCGAAGTGATCGAAAAATCTGCATTTATACTTGAATATTCAGGAAAAATAGTAGTAAATGAGAGTCTGAGTTCCTTAAAAGATGCCTGGAAAAGGCCCTTGGCCTGGTAAGGATTCAGGGCTTAGTCCACAAGTGACAGACGACAAGAAACATATTCTGTCAGAAGAGGCACTTCTCATACTTAACTCAGGAGAAGTCCCAGAGGTCGCATATTACGGCTCAATCCATTATCTTACCGAAGATCCTGAAGGGCCTTGTTTTAATATTGAACCGCAGGATCTCACATCCCTTGAGGAAGCCGTTGTTCGGCGCTACAGGACTATTATTTTGAGAGACGTCACACTTGGAAATCGAGGTAAAAGTATTTACAGAGGGCTGAAAAGATGTGCGGCTAACTGGAAGCGCCTTGTCAATTTTTCCGATAAAAGAAGTATAGACATTTTCTCCATACGCAAAGAGGTAATTGAGGCCTTGAAAGATTTTTTGAGTCAGGAAATTGTGGATTTAAGTTCAGGTAAAAGAAAGACCTGTATAAATTGCTCTTATTCTGTATTGACGGAATTGGCATACGGCCTGGGCCTGTCAAGAAATGATCTGCCCGCAAGAGTTAAGATGCTGTGCACTGCCAAGTAGATAGCTCATTGGGGTAGCTCATAGCTGAATGTAGTTGAATGCAATTGCCATAAGCCAAGACCTATGACCCATGATTAACAGTTGCGATAACAACAAATTAGTGACCTTCCTGGCCCTAGGGCTTGCAGGGCTGATTCTTGCCACGGGGCTGAGGCTCTTTCTGCCATTTTTTGAACCGATAGCCTGGGCCATTATCTTGGCCCTTTTCTTTTACCCGGTATATAAATGGATGAGACGAGCCCTTAAGGTATCTGAAGCCCTGGCTTCCCTGGGGATGTGTATTCTTATAATCGCTTTTATTATAATTCCGGTCTTTGGCCTTTTGGGAAGTCTTACTACTGAGGTAATCAGGGTATACACCTCGGTACAGGAGGACCTCCATACAGGTGATTTTAACATAGTGCCGGATAAGGACAAATCTCCCATACTTAACAAGACAGTGAACAACGCCCTTGATATCCTCAAGACTCACGAGACAAGGGTTAAGGAAATACTAATTGATCTCTCAAAGAAGATGGGTGAATTTTTCCTGAAGCAGGGGACAGTGATGTTCAAAAATGTAGCCAGCATCATCTTTAAGGCTGCCCTGATGCTGGTAACACTTTTCTATATCTTTAAAGATGGGGAGCGAATGCTTCAGACTTTTAAAGACCTATTACCACTTCCAAAGCGTGATGTGGAAAACCTGGTAAAGGCCATGGATGACGTTTTGTCTGCTACCCTTTATGGGAACTTGCTGAACGCTTTTATACAAGGGAGTGTTGGATTTTTTATCATGTGGATGCTGGATTTCTCTGCTCCTTTACTCTGGGGCATGATAATGGGGTTTACTACGTTTATACCAATGATAGGACCAGCCCTGGTATGGTTCCCTGCCGTAATATATTTGTTCCTGTCGGGATTCTATCTTAAGGCCGCAGTACTCCTTGCTTTTAGTATTCTGATAATCAGCCAAATAGACTATTTCTTAAGGCCCCTCTTTATCAGCGGCAAGACCCAGATACATACCCTTATCCTTTTGCTCAGCATACTGGGAGGGCTTAGCGTTTTTGGTTTTCTCGGGTTAATACTAGGGCCGATACTAATGGCCCTGTGCGTGTCTATTCTCGAACTCTACCGTCTGAATTCCCTGGGTCGGACGCAGGAAGAGGGGTAATCTGTTTACACTGCTATGGCAGTCGACAGGCTTTTGCAGGGTTTTGACTGCGGCAGATTGCACCAAAATGGTTATTCCCAACGGGTTATGCTTTGAAACCCGAAAAAAGGCTTTTGGCTGTCAGAGGGAAAGTGAATAATTACTAAAAGGGAGTTTGAGTCAGTAGTTATCAGCTAGGCGGAGTTTCGGGGTTATGCCCTGATTGACGTTAAAGCCGACATGGGCCTTGAATTTATTGGAGCCTTTACTTTACTCAGCCCAATACATAGGCAATGTGGCTCCCACCAACGATCCGTTCACTGCTGCTTTTCCATTTTAGCGTATTTCTTTAGTGCTATGTTTTTTGCTTGATCATAGAGACTTCGGAAGATTTCCTGAAATTGGAGGAGGCCTCTTTCGCTGATAGCTTCATAAGCTTCGATCATATGTGTAATTTCCTAATTTTCGAACAATAAAAAGGCGACCAAACTGTCAGTATGAT
>JAFDDO010000111.1 GCA_019310825.1 Deltaproteobacteria bacterium
AAAGAGAATGCTTCTTCAGGCTTTTTTTTTTTGTTTTTCGTGCTGCAGTATGGATATAATTTGGTTGGGCAACTTTCTAGGATATCCGATTATGACAGGAGAAGAGGAAATGAGGGCACCTATGTTTGCGATTGCTTTTGACTCAGTTATATCCCTATCCCCACCGGGCCATTTCATTTCTTCTAAATTTAAATCATCGGGAAAATAGAAACATGTTGATTGATATGTCTTCATGAATCAAGCTGAAGCACATAAGGAATCGGTTATCAATATCCATGAACCAAGGAATACGCTAACAGATTTTTTAGCCCCAATGATGGACTTGGCACGACATGTCTTGAATGTTAGGAGAAAAAACCATGTTGTTAGTAACGTCAGATGTTTCTGAAGACACATTCTTAGGACATAAGCAAGTGACGGCAAAGACCGCAAGAATACCACTTAAAGATTATACTAATTCTTTTTTCGGCAACGGCAAACCACTCACGCACGAAAAACGTGAAGAACTGATCCTCAAGTATTCTCCCTTGATAAAATACGTTGCTGGAAAACTCGCCATGCGCTTACCCCCAAACATATCTCAAGACGATCTCATAAGCTCAGGAGTCATCGGATTAATGGATGCTATTGAGAAATTTGATTCATCAAAAAAAATCCGTTTCAAGACTTACGCGGAATTCCGTATTCGTGGGGCCATGTTGGATGAACTCAGATCCCTTGACTGGGTCCCGAGATCTATACGGAAAAAAACCACAGAACTGGAAAAAACATACCGATATCTGGAAAAAGCTCTTGATCGACCTCCCAAAGACAAAGAAGTTGCCAAAGCATTGGGAATTAGCATAGAAAAATTCTACAAATTATTGGATAAAACAAAGAACGTAACCTTCCTTGACATAGAAACTATCCGCAGAAGAATGCCGGACAATAATGAAGAAGATCTCTTTGATTTAATAGGAAACGATAATGAGCTAAACCCCTTTAGCTTATTAAATAAAA
This sequence comes from Deltaproteobacteria bacterium, assembly GCA_019310825.1. Classification (GTDB taxonomy): domain Bacteria; phylum Desulfobacterota; class Dissulfuribacteria; order Dissulfuribacterales; family UBA3076; genus UBA3076. The sequence goes on from JAFDDO010000111.1 coordinate 1,000, forward strand.
CCGAGATCAAAGAAATTTTGGCAAAAGCCATAAATGCCCTCCCCGAAAAGGAAAAAATCGTAGTCTCTCTTTATTATTATGAGGATCTCACAATGCGAGAAATAGGGGAAATCATGGGATATACGGAATCCCGCATATCTCAGATGCACACTAAGTCCATGTTGAGGCTAAGGGTCCGTTTAGCCTCAATCGCAGAGGAGATCGATGGATAACACTAGAACTGTTTGCAAACCCCATATTCAGGCCATCCTCCCTTGGGGGACTTCCAAAAAATAGATATAACCATTTACGGATTCACCGTTCAGATTTATCTTTCTTGAAATTAAGTCTCCATTCAGAACTCACGCGTCAACGGCTAAAATTTACGCAGACCCTGAACCTCTGAACGTCTACGGATAGCCCCTATCCCGGCGCAAATTCTGTATATATTACATCCTTACAGGTCATTTCAATCTCCCACTATCTTTCATTTCCACTTGGGACTAAAAAAGATTACAAGACCCTGTCAATTGAGTCTTAATTATGCTAAGAATATCCGGTCTATAGCGCTGCTTTGATTTCCCGATTTCGCCGACTTATTTCTAACCGTGCCTTATACCTAAGAAATTTCGAGCATTGCATTCGTAACATTTTGAGCTAAATCAGTCTTTGTAGTGTAACTTGTTAAATGGTTTAAATCCTTCGCTCTTAAAGCCTTGAACGAAACTATAAAAAATATCATTTCCTGATAATATATTGCTGTGACTCAAGACACTTCTATTTTTAAAGATAAAACCGGTTCTAAAGAAGGACCCGCTCTAGAAATCACCAAACCTATAGAGGGCTCAGGTGATAATAGTCCGCGAGCCGATGCGGACTTAAGGGAGTCAAGGGAAAATGACTTTGAGGTGATACCTTCTGAAGATAACTTATGGGATGAAGGAGATCACCCAATTGATATCCGGCTTTTTGATGTTTATGGTGAGTCAGATGAAAAGAAACCAACACTATCCACGGAAGAGGCAATTATGCCAGACAAGGCAAGAGAGAGGCGTTTACAAGAGACCTCGGAGGCCAAACTGCGGGACGAAGCATCGTGGATTATTTGGACCATAACAGGGGTGTCGGGAATTCTTCTCACAGTGGGACTTGTGCTTCTGTGGAATCTTTCGGCTCCGTTTCTTGAACCACATAGTGCAGTTACAGAAGATATCCCGGACACCTTGGCCAATCATGGTGATTTTGAAACCATGGATCTTGCCCCGTTCCTTATCCCGGCGCAACGGGACAAGGAAATGATCTTTTTTAAATTACAAGTGGAACTTATTGTCTCTGATGCCAAGACAAAGCACACAATTCGGGAAAAAGAGGCCTGGATCAGAGACACAATCTCTAGAAAGCTCAAGGGTATCGATATAAGCACAGGTATTCAAGAAAAATTCCTGATTCAATACAGACAACCGATAGTCAGGTGTCTAAATCATGAGCTTGCACCGCTTAGAGTGGAAGATATCCGGCTCAAGGCTTATTTGATGAAGTAATTTGTAGTAAAATCGGAATTTATCACTTTTTTTTAGGCATCTTTCATTTCATGGTTTACACTTTTTGCTCTCTTTTTTTTAACCCAGGCTCCAACCACATCCAATCCAAACTTAGCCACGAGCGCTAACCAGACCCAGTAGTAACATCTTAAGCTTTTTCGCAAGAGATCCTCCATAGCGCCATTTGCTGATACTACGACTTGGTGTAATATTTAGTTTTGGACGTTAAAATTATTTTTGAGCCTTTTGCAAAAGGCTCCTTTGAAAATATAATAAAAAAGTCGTCGAAAACTACAAGATGATTATACTACAAAAAATCCGAAACATGATTCCGCTCAAAAGGTAAGAGATGTAAGGTGTAAAATTTTTCAAGAACAAGATATGGTTATCGTACGTAGCAATGACTGGAAAATTGAAGCAACACCGCAGATTGGGTTTTTTAGCGGCATCATTACTAATTAAGAATTGCTCCTTAATGCAAACTGTGCTTATTTTTTCCAGGCCCCAATGTCTTATGAGGTTCTTATAATACTAAAATGACAAATTCGGTTAATAATAACAGAAAATATGATCCTGAAAAAGCTGGTTCGCCACAATCTCCTGCTCAAAGTGCGCGTGTCACAAAAAGGCTTTCTAACAAAGAACGGCTCCGCTCTTTCTTGCAAATTTTCAAGCGAGACGATCGCGTACTGGTCGTAATAGTAGCTGACCCCGATGCCATGGCCAGTGCCCAGGCGGTAAAAAGATTGCTCAGCCGAAGAGTGGAAGAGGTGACAATTGCTCATAATAATGAAATAAAGCGTGTAAATAATCTTGCGATGAGAGACTTTCTCAAAATTCCTCTGCATCGCCTGAGGGGAATAAAACAGTGTCAATACACCAAATTCGTGCTGATAGACTCCCAACCCCCGCACCATCCAGATCTGGCTTCGATTTCTTATAATGCAGTAATCGACCACCACCCCGTCACTGATGGATGGAATGCCCCCTTTGTAGACATACGAACGGAATATGGAGCAGTTGCCTCCATGCTCACAGAATACCTGAAGGCCGCTAAAATAAAACCTGCGGTAGCCCTTGCAACAGCACTTTTTTACGGCATCAAAGCCGATACCCAAAACTTTACCAAGAAGACCTCACCATCTGATATACTCTGTTTCCAATACCTCTTTAAGCAAATCAACCAGCATCTGCTAAATAAAATAGAGACTGCTGATATAAGACGATCAGAACTAAAATATTTCAAGATCGCCATGGAAACCATGAAAACCAGTAAAAAACGTATTTATGTCCACCTGGGCCGCGTTGGAAATCCGGATATTCTTGTCGTGGTAGCCGATTTTTTTGCACATATTCATAACATAGCCTGGGTTATAATATCCGGCCAGTATGGAGAAAAGCTGGTAGTCATCTTTCGTTGCGATGGCTATAAGAAAAATGCAGGCAAATTGGCGACCCGTGTCTTTGGGAAAATGGGGTCAGCCGGCGGGCACAGGCAGAGTGCCAGGGCAGAGGTCCCCTACAAGAATTTGCCCGAGGGTGCAGCCAAAAAATTTACAACAACCACGCTCCTCCGTTTGGTAGTTAAACATCTTGCGTAAACAGATTGTGTACACAATCCGGAACATGGGGGGAAGTAAAACATGCCTATCTACGAATATCGCTGTGAAAAATGTGGAAAGATTTCTTCCCACCTTGTCCTTAACAAGGACGACTTTGAATCCCATTGCAAACATTGTGGAAGTAGCTCGGTCACCAAGTTGATTTCCAGAGTTAATGTGCGCCTTTCCGAAGAAACAAGACTGGAAAAATTAGCAGATCCTTCAATGATGGCTGGTCTAGACGAAAATGATCCCAAAAGCATGTCTAAGTGGATGAAGAAAATGGGAAGCTTAGCGGGAGATGACCTTGGCGAGGACTTTGACCATATGGTTGATGAAGCCATGGAGGAGGCAGCCACGGAAGAGGCGTCAGGCGGACCTGGCAGTAATGGGCCGGATAAATTCTCCTCTTCTATGACAGACTCAATGGCAATATAATTTTAAATCCACTTTTCAGGTTAGCAAATGCCAAAAACATTAGCTATGGTCCTTGCAGGCGGTAGGGTTGATGAACTTGGAGTCCTTACCTTCCTAAGGCCCAAGTCCACAGTGCCTTTTGGAGGCCTCTACAGATTCATAGATTTCCCTCTCAGCAACCTCATGCAATCAGGCATCGAGAGAGTCGGAATTCTCAGCCAGTATAGGTCCTCATCTTTAATAGAGCACATCGGGACAGGCGCATCCTGGGACATGACAGGCAGAAATCGTGGTATCACTCTTCTGCCTCCCTTTCAAGGCTTGCACGCCTCAGACTGGTATAAGGGCACAGCCGACGCTGTATATCAGAACCTTGACTTTATCCATGCCCATAAACCAGACCTTGTACTAATTTTATCCGGCGACCATATCTATCACATGAATTATCAGAAACTCATTCAATTTCATCTGGACATGGGGGCCGATGTTACTGCTTCCTTTGTTCAGGTTTCTCCGGCAGGTTTATCCAGATTCGGCCTGGCCAAAATTTCTAAGGATGACCCAAGAGGAGGCCGTCTTCTGGAATATCTAGAAAAACCGGATCACCCTGCATCGAACTGGGCCTCAATGACTGCATACCTGTTCAAGACGGAAATTCTGGAACAAGCCCTGAAGGAAAACGCCGTAATTGACTCCCATGAATTTGGCAGAGACATATTCCCCGCCATAATGAGCAAACATAAGGTATATGGTTACAAATTTCACGGTTATTGGGGATACAGCCGCACCCTGGAGGAATACTGGACCGCCAACATGGATCTCTTGGGAGAACGTCCCGAAATAAAACTATACGATTGGCAAATACGCACCAATTTGGACCACGAGGCAATAAGAGATCGGAGCCCTGCGCTTATCGGCCCTCAAGGCTCAATAGACAACTCAAGGATTTATAACGGGGTCAGAGTTGAAGGACATGTTGCTCGATCAATCCTTTTCCCTGGAGCCTATGTAGGAACGGAGGCAGTGGTGGAAGATTCAATACTGTTTTTTGACACTCAGGTAGGACCGGGAGCCAGAGTTAAGAATACTATAACTGACCTTGGTGTCAGTATTGGTAGAGATTCCGTAATTGGTAAAAAAGACGAGGCACTCACTGTAATCGGCATCCGAACACAAATACCCCAGGGGATAAAAATAGGACCAGGGTGCAGCGTTCACCCTGAACTCAAGGCCGAAAACTTTATTCAGAAGCTTTATGTGCAAGGGGACGTCATAACCGCAGATAATCAGTGCCTGAACGAAAAGGCCGTTCAGACACAATTTTGAATTCTTAATGTTGAATTTTGAATTAAGGTATATGTTTTTTAAATCTTCTTCCGCAATTCAGAACTCAGCATTCAACATTCAGCATTATCTATAAAATGTATATTTAATTCTATGGAGAAACGCGCAATGATTGTGCCAGTTATTTTATGCGGCGGCTCAGGTACCCGTCTCTGGCCGCTATCTCGTGAGGCTTATCCCAAGCAATTTTATTCACTGGTGGAAGAGGAAACGCTGTTACAGTCAACTATCAAACGCCTATCCGGTCTTCCCGGTTGCGAAACACCTTTGCTGGTTTGTAACAATCAACATCGTTTTCTGGCAGCTGAGCAGATGCGCCAGATTGGTGTGGAGTCTCCATCCATCCTGTTGGAGCCAGTAGGGCGGAATACCGCGCCTGCAACGGCCTGTGCTGCATTAAGTCTGACACAGCAGAAAGGTGATTCCGTGCTGTTTGTGTTACCGGCTGATCACATCATTACCGATATCCAGGCATTCGGCCGAGCTGTTGAAATAGGTGCCTTGTTAGCCAAACAGGGAAAGCTGGTGACTTTTGGCATCATACCTACAGCACCTGAAACAGGCTATGGATATATCAAGGCATCAAACAGTCTGGGTACTGACACGCCTGCTTTTCATGTGGATAGTTTTGTGGAAAAGCCGGATCTGCATACAGCTCAAAATTATATTGAGTCCGGAAAGTATTATTGGAACAGCGGCATGTTCATGTTCAAAGCCGGTCGCTATCTTGAGGAACTGGAGCAATTTGCCCCGGAGATGCTCTATGCCTGCACTGCGGCCTACGAAAAGATTGTACAGGACCTGGATTTTTTGCGTCTTGATGCCGAGGCATTTGCTGATTGTCCAAGTGGCTCTATTGATTATACAATCATGGAGAAAACGGACGGTGCTGTTGTTGTGCCATTAGATGCAGGGTGGAGTGACCTTGGTTCCTGGGCGTCACTGTTAGAACTGGGTCCCCGCGATAAAGATAAAAATGTGGTATTGGGGGATGTGTTGACCAAGGACGTCAACAGCTGTTATCTGCGAAGTGAGGCACGATTACTGACTGCCGTGGGTGTAAAAGACCTGATAGTGGTGGATTCCTCTGACGCCCTGCTTGTTGTTCATAAAGACCGTGTCCAGGATGTTAAGGCCA